>DAJY01000013.1:8383-9668 GCA_002499015.1 Euryarchaeota archaeon UBA242 | reverse complement strand
TGGTCTAATCTGTGAATTGTTTCCTCCTTTTTCGCCAATGCGGCAACAGGAAATAATCCCAATACTTGGCTTTCTTCTAACATCTTTGTGATGGTTGAAAGATGAGTTTGTCCACCATCAAGCAATAACAAATCAGGCCATTCATCTTGCCTTTTTAGCCAACGCTTTACCACTTCCCGCATCATTCTCAAATCATCTATAGCATCACCTTTGACGATATATTTGCGGTATTCATTCTTCGCAGGCCTACCATTTCTCAAAACAACGCTAACTCCTACTCTTTCATCACCCATCAATTGAGCCATATCAAAACAAACGATATGATCAAGTCTATCCAAGCCTAGTGTTTTTGCACCATCATCCGCAGCACGCTGTTCTAGAGAGCCGCTTGCTTTTGCTGAAATCCGAGTCAATTGAATTTCTGAATTTTGCCGAGCGAGGTTTGCTAATGTAGCCAAATCCCCTCTGCTTGGAGTTCGGACATCGACTTTAGTTCCTCTTCGTTCATCTAACCATTTTTGTGTTATATCAAGAATAGGAGTCGGGGTTAGCAGCAACCGAGGAGGCTTACGATTTTGGTAGTGTTCTGAAATAAACAAATTCACTGATTCACCTATGTCACCACGGAAAATAAGTGGCCACACCTCCTGTCCTTTGACCACGCCTTCATCTGCATGTAAAACTACAACTGCAGCCAATTCACCTTCACTTGATATTCCAATTGCATCACAATCTCTGTAGACTTTACTAGAAACAACATGTTGCTTAGTTGTAGCATGAACCGCTCGAATTAAATCACGTTTTACGGCAGCCCCTTCAAAATCCATATCTGCACTTTTTGCATCCATCTCAGTCGCTAATTCTTGCAGTAAAGAATTTGCATCTCCATCGAGAACTCGGCGAGCAGCATTAACGGAATCAGAATACCCTGAAGCATCAATACAAGGCCCTGAACAGAGCCCAATATGCATAGATAGACAGCCTTGAGGTAACAGTTCTTTACAATCTCTAATACCAAATTGTTGCCTTAATAATTGCATTACTTGTTTTGCAGCGCCAGCATTGGGTAATGGCCCCCAACGCTGTCCTTTTTGTGGTGGATTACGAGTGTACAAAATACGAGGAATCTCATGGTCGGTCAGTACTAAAAATGGATATGATTTGTCATCCTTTAACCTCGAATTATATCGTGGCTTATGCTGTCTTATCAATTGTCTTTCAAGAACTAGAGCCTCTTGAGGTGTATTGGTGACAATACATTCTATATCAGCGGCAGCATCCACCA
>DAJY01000013.1:7766-8153 GCA_002499015.1 Euryarchaeota archaeon UBA242 | reverse complement strand
GGGAGTTTTACTGTTGCTAAGTCAACTCCCATATCAATTGGTTACAGGGTGCTCACTCAAAAGCAAATCGTCAATAATTACTGATTTTCGCTTTGGACGGGGAGGGGGATGATTATTCAACGAACAGTATCTATCATAATTCGGAGGGAGAGCAATGAGGTCAACAGGCGAGGTCAAAATTCTAAGATGGCTGGGGCAATTTACTGCAACTCTTGAATCTGCTTGGGATGTCACAAGGGAAATTTCACTCCCAGGAATGGCAGAGGCCTTAGGGGTGGTTCGCTCATCCCTCAATATTCCATTAAAGAGTCTTCAAAAAGATGAATTCATAGTGATGAGAACTGCCCATGTTATCGGCGGAGGGTCACGTAGGAGGTCTGTATTTCA
>DAJY01000013.1:6002-7543 GCA_002499015.1 Euryarchaeota archaeon UBA242 | reverse complement strand
GCAGGTCAAATAATAGGTTCTGCCCCATCATTGAAACCACTATTTGGTAGAGATGAATTGTTGACCACAATAACCGAGGAGTTGTCTAATTCCGGTTCACTTGTAATCAGCGGATTACCTGGGATTGGAAAAACATCATTGGTTAGAACAGCGCTTGATGAAATGGCGTTAAAAGGCTTTGATATTCACTGGGCCAGTTCTGGTGAATTTACAGATATCGGGAATTTGTTAACACAATGGGAGATTTCTGTTGATGGGGTTGAAGTCAGCGACCTCGATGCAGTTATTTCGTTATTGAATAATAAAAAGAGAATATTATTTATCGATGATATTCATATGATTCATCCGAGGCACATCGATGCAATCAAAAAAGTGTCACACGCTCTTGTAAACTCGGATGCAAAGATTCTCTTAGCGGGTAGAGAGCCTATGCCATTCGGTCATGAATTGACAAAAATAAAGATACCATCTTTACCAATCAATGATGCTACAAATTTACTTGGGGATGAGATTGAACAACAACAAAAAGAGGAGATTGCCAAGAGATTAGGGGGCCATCCTCTCGCTTTATTATTGTATGACGAAGATGCGGGATTACCAGAACAGGGTGCGGATGTCCAACAATATGTTGAGGAAGTTGTTTTAGCACATTTGGATGATGATTTGCGCGATGATTTAGATCAATTGGTGATTCTTCCAATGCCGATAATGGCGACAAGTGCTCCGAATAGTGAGAGTATTGGATTGTTTGATGAGTATGCACTTTTACGCTGGACTAAGAATGATGAGAAAATGGAAGTACAACATTTAGTTAGAAATGTGAGGCGCTCATTACTTGATGAAAAAACGTTAATAGAATTGCATAAGAAGGCGATTTTACATTGGCAGCAGGGTGCTAATAGCGATGAAGAAAAAGTAGCATTATTGTATCATAGGGTCGCTGCAGAAGATGAAAATTTGAAGTTCCATTTTGAAAGAGAAGTCGAGGCTTTATTACCAACTCAAAGTGCAGCGATTTCAGTTGTTTTACAAGAAGCACTGAACATCCATCAAGATGATGTCGACCTGCACTATATGGCTGCCCATGTTGCGATTCAGAGAGGTGAATCTGAGCATGCAGAGAAACATTTACAAAATTTGATGGGTGATTCAAGGGGCGCAGAAATAGCCCTCGCGATTTCATTACAACAAGGGAGAATATCCGAAGCGGAAGAATTGGTTAGAGAGGGTTTGGAACTGGCTGAGCCAGAACAAAAAACCCGACTCGCCATCGCTGCTGCAAGCCGTTGCTTGGATGATAGAATTGATACAGTTCACAATCCAAATATTACTAAGCAAATCAACCAATTATTGAAACATATTACGATGCCGAAGCAACCTGAAAAACGTACAGCTGTATTGATCTCAATGTCAATAATCAAGCATTCAGTGGCACTATTAGATAATAATTTTAAAGATGCTACTGAAATCAGAAAAACCCTTTCTGAAATAGGTGGTATTGACAATGGAATACTATTAGCATTAGAAATTAAAGCACAGTT
>DAJY01000013.1:1682-5819 GCA_002499015.1 Euryarchaeota archaeon UBA242 | reverse complement strand
GCTGATGCTATTGAAAAGCAACCATCAAAACTACATTCAGATGCTTTGAGAATGAGTATTGTTGAATCACTAGTAGAACTTGATATGGCTCATGCGGAAAAGATTTTCAATGACATTTCACCTCCACAAAAGAGCCATATTATCGCTGCCCAAAAACGTTTGAATGCACGATGGTGGACTATGAAATCTATTCTCAATCCATCGATGACAATAGTTGCTTTGCGTGAAGCGATATCACTGAATAAATCAACAGGTTGTCACAATGCAGCAAAGCAATTGACTGCTAGATTACACAAATTACTTTGATTACAACTCTGCACCGAGAAGAGTTTTTGTATCTGCAATTCCTTCTATTGTGCGTATCTCTTCGACAATACACCGTGTAAGTGAGAATTCATCATCAGATTGGACTCGCGCAATGAGGTCATATTCACCGAATAACATCCAGCGAGAAGTAACTAATTCTATTTCATCAAGTTTGTCACAAACATCTTGCTCTTTTCCAGGTATAGTCGTAATTAATACAAATCCAATAGCCATAATATCACCTCAGTTCTCCACTGCAATCAAAGTTTGAGTCTCACGAACACCTTTGATTTGACGGAATTCTCCCATCAACATTGAAGTTAATGTTTTTGCAGAATCAGCAGAGACGCGAACTAGCATGTCAAACTCTCCATAGAGTGCATGAACCTCCGCAACATTGGCATGATTGGTAAGTGCGAGATATACTTCTCTCTCGCACGAAGGCTCGGTCTTGAACAGAACAAATGCTTCGGGCACAAATCTTCCACCAACAACTTGGTCTTATCAATTGCTCTTTGTTGAATTGTAATTTTTATGATTATTTTGATATCAACAAAGGGAACTATTGAAATGCTATTTCATCCGGACTAGTAGCATGTTACATGCAAGTCGGGCTCAGACTATCGTTTTTGCAGTGCTATTGATGTTGTTAGCCACTCCATTTTCATCGATGTTCAACAACACCGATTATTCCCAATCAAATTTTACTGACCAGTATTCAGAACAAGTTTCTGCTAGGGCTCAAACTACTTGGTCGGGAACTCAAACATTGACTTCATCGTACACAATTTCAATACAAGATGAATTGATTATTAGTGCATGTACGATAGTTAAGATGGATGAAAATGTTCGTATTTATGTAGATGGTCGTCTAACCATAGAAGGAACAAGTGCGTGCCCTGTTACAATGTCAGCTAACAGTTTAGGTGATCATGAAGGAATCCAATTCAATAGCAGTTCGACGGGTAGAGGCTCGGTTATTGACAATTTAACCATTGAAGACGCATTGTATGGGATCACTATGTTTGGTGGAAATCCAATTATTCACAATTTGACAATAGTCAATCCAGATAGAGTCGGAATTGACATGTTCAGTAATGCAGCACCTCAAATTTATGACTTATTTATTAATCAAGCAGGAAGGGATTTGCCATGGCAAAGCGATTGGAGATTTGGCATAGGAGTTTCAGTCGGTGCAGGTTCGACTCCGATTATAATCGGAGCCCACTTCAGTGATATTCTGACAAGAGGAATCAACGTCTGGGGGGCAGCAGGAGGTATCTTTAGAAATATCACAATGGATAATGTTTCAGGTTCAAGTTGGGTGATGTCTGCTGGAGTATGGGTCGAGGATAGCGTACCTCTGTTAACCGATATTGCAATCGACAAGTCAGATAATGGAATTGTCATTAGGCATGTGGATGATTCAGGTAATACCAGAGCTGTTGTAAAAAGGGCCGACATCACTAATTCCATGTATAGGGGAGTATATGTTGATAAACAAAATCATACCAATTTTACAAATTATGAAACTGCAGATTTTACTGATTTAACTGTTACTGGAACTGGAGGACCAGGCGCACTGACCGGCAATATTGCTTATGCTGCGATAGAGGTAAACGCTACAGGTGCATGGTTTGAGAATACATTAGTAGACCAATCTACAACAGTAGGTGTTCGCTTATATTTCGTTGACTCTTCAACAACATTCCGAGATTTAGTAATTCGTGATTCGGGGGATACTGGTCAAGGTCCGCATGATTCAGGTCTTGCAATCCGTTCTTCATATTTCGCACCCACCTTCGATGGCTTGGAGATTTCAGGTTCATCAGGTTCTGCAATATATTCTAGTTCAGGTGGTGCAATGCAAGGAAGTGACTGGTATTTGCACAACAATTCAAAACAAGGTTTGTACATAGATTCTGCAACAGTGGTAGTTGAAGGCATTATCACTGAAAACAATTCATATGCAGGTGCACATGTACATGATTCTCGCTATGTGACTTTACAGAATTTAACAAGTCAATTCAACGGGATCGCAGGAAGTTCAAGCAACCCTCAACAAACTGCAGGTTTAGTATTCACAAAAGCCAATGACATTGAATCTATATCAGGGGATGTGCGCTGTAGAAATTGTGAATCTTCTAACAATCAAGGCTCGGGAATCCATGTAGAGGATTCAGTAGACCTTTGGCTTGAAAACATCAATGTATTCGATAATAACGATTCATATGACCCAGTATTCATTGACAATGGGGGATTGACAATAGGGCAACAAGGTGGACAATTTCATCTTATAAATATTCAAATTGATACAGAGCGAACAGGTCCTCAAAGCGGCCCAGCTCTGTATATTGAGCAAGCTGCTGGTGAGATAGACATGCTTTCAATGAGTGGGAATCATAGTGGTATTTATTGGAACGCCGACCATAATGGTAATCGTCTATCAAGTCTTAGTCGAAGTTATTTCTCAGGTTCTGGTTGTTTGGATTTGAGTGACCATCCGAGCCTTTCCGGAATTGGTAATGTCATAACAAACGATTGTACAGGCTCGATAACAATGACTAATTCACAAGTAAATTGGTCTGGGTTATCTGATTCCGCAGGTACAACAATTTTAAATTTGGATGCAAATTCAGATATGCATTTACATCAACCAAATAATGTTGCAATAGCACAAGCAGTAATGGCTACTGGAGCAACAATTGATGAAGCATGGGACATTACTATTTGGGTATTAAACAATAATTCCAACGGTATTCCAAATGCATATGTAAATCTAACATTTGACCAATTTGAGCCTTCAATCGATGAATATACAAATGATTTAGGAACTCTTTTCTTACCTGATTTCATTAGTCGTCGTTGGTCAAGCGTTGGAGTCAGTGCAGCAACAGTAGTGACTGTAGAATGTGCTTATGATAGCATTAGTAATAGCACAAGTGTGACTTTAGATAGCGATAAAATAGCACCATGCATACTTCCATTGGATAATCAAGCGCCATTCTTAATTTGGTCCACACCAGAAGATAGTTCAGTTTATCCTTCACAAGGCGAGGTTTTGTTTAACGCTTCAAGTTCATGGGATCTCGATGATGATGTTCTAACCTTTTCATGGACAAGTGACCTCGATGGAGTATTTGGATTATCAGCGATTTTTATCGTCAATGATGGCTCCGCTTTTGAATTGGTTCTCTCAGATGGCATTCACACTATTACTTTGGAAATATGCGATGACGCTGGACATTGTGTAAGTGAGCAAAGAGTAATTGAATTGTCTAATCAAGCACCGGTCATCATCTTTGATGTCACTCCCGAACTCTCTCCATGGTCTGAACTAATAGTTCCTAGAACTGAAAATGTTAGATTCAATCTATCTGGTGTTTACGACCCAGAAGGTGATGCATTACATTGTTGGATAGACCGTTCATATCAGCTGGCGACCGACCCTGCAACGATTGTGGCTTGTCCCTCAGAAATATGGCTTAATTTCACGATGGAAGAAACTATTCCTTCAACCTTTGATATCACAATATATGCAGATGACAGTGTTAATTCACCATCAACATATGTAATACCAGTTGAACTCTATAATGAGGTGCCTGAGCCTATTTTTACGGTTGAGAGAGATGGCAATGCCAGTGAAGATATGGTGACATTTAATGGCACTAGTACAATCGATCCTGAAGGCGATACTTTAGAAGTTGAATTTTGGTCTAATCTAGATGGACCACTGATTTGGTCAAATTTACCTAACGCTACATCGTGGAATGGATACTTGTCTCGAGGAGTTCATATAATTGAGATGAGGGTTGTCGATGACCGACCAGA
>DAJY01000013.1:0-1499 GCA_002499015.1 Euryarchaeota archaeon UBA242 | reverse complement strand
TGATTTGGTTTTCTGCAAACGGTTCGGGCGATTTCGATTCATGGTGTGGTACTTTCCCAGTTGGTGATTGGCATTGTGCTGATAATCAGCCTGCAGCAGGGTCAGAATTCCTAGTTGTTACATGGGAAAGTGATGTTGACGGAAGACTCACCCCTGAAGGTGAAGATTGGTTGATTTTTGACGGGCGATTAAGTGCAGCAACACACAATATTACCTTGAGCATAGATGATGGAATACATTCTCCACAACTAATGACAATAGTTGTTGAAGTCACCCAATCAGCACCTGTTCTAGGTTTGGTAACTCCAAGTGATGGGGATATGCTAAAGTCATCTCAAGTTGTCAATTGGGATGCTAAACAATCAGTAGATTATGATGGAGATGAGTTCGTAATGTCAATTCGCAGTAATTTGCTTGACGACCCGATTCTAGAAGATGTAGATCCATTTGTAATTCACACCACCATGCTTCCATCAGGAACTCATACGATAGAAATTACATTAACCGATTCTACCAATAAAATAAGAACTGATTTTATCACTTTGACAGTAAATCAATCAGACCCACAAGCCGTGCTAATTAGCCCTGAAAACCGATTATCAATCGCTGCAGGTAATTCGATTTTATTAGAGGAAGAATCAACTGATGCAGATGATGATATGGTCACTCGCGAATGGAGATATTGGGCACCTGGTGCAACTTGGCCACAAGTAATTTCAACCAACTCATTAGACACTTATTCCCTACCACCGGGAGAGCATCATCTATCGCTCTATGTTGAAGATTCTAGAGGTGGATGGGATGAAATACACGTAAATATCACTATACAATCCAGTTTACCAAAATTAGATGCTAATACTTTGATAATAACACCAGCATCATTAACGGCTGGAGTTAAAACCGAATTTACTGTTTCAATCGTAATGGTAGATGAAGACGGAACAACTGATAATGTTAGGGCAACATTGACTCATGGAATACAATTCTGGGAAATCAATATGTCATATTCAGGAGCGGATAATATCTGGGTTGGTACAGTTGAACTTACAGCAAACGATGTCGGTAGGCCTAATTTGAAGGTAATCGCCACCGATGGGGATAGTGTGGATGCGGCGGTTGATGTAGTCTCTAAAACTCTAGTAGTGAGTGCAGGACAAGAAGATGGTAGAGCGATGACATTTGTAATCGCAGCAACCACTTTGGTAGTCATCTTTGGATTAATTGGATTCATAGCTAATTCACGTCGTAAGAAGATTGCAGAATTAGACATGATCGAATCATGGGATGCCTTTGGTAAAAATAAGAAAACCACATCTACCCAATCTGATACTGGAAAAGCAGTACCTGAATTGGAGAGCGGATTAACCGATAGTGCCCATGAAGTTGAAGCAGAATCTGCAGCAATTCCAGACATTGAAGAATCCATGCTTGAACAGGAACCAAAACAAAAGGTTGAACTTGATTGGGACAATGTTTGAACCTGAGCACTGGACTGTTTG
>DAJY01000060.1 GCA_002499015.1 Euryarchaeota archaeon UBA242 | reverse complement strand
TTGACATCATCTTTGACCCTTGTCGGGTCAACTATTGGCCAATTAGCAATTTTTGCCTTCTCTATTAATCCATCTTGGATTTTTCTAATGCGAGAAAATGAAGCGAGATATCTATCAGCCCGCCGATACGAATGTTCATCTCGGCTTTTGAGCATTTTTTGATGTTCATTTTCTTCTTCAACGCACATTACTACACCGACCGCTATTCCACCAGATTCTCTCCATGCTCGCAATAATCGCTCGCTTGGTACTATGTGAACGCCTTCGATTAAGAGGTCAATTCCTTCGCTCCTTGCTCTGCCGATGGTCGCAGCAATCCCTGGCTCAATGGCAGTACAAGTCTCCAGCCAATCAATTACCGCCTCACCAGAATCACCCTTTGAAAAAGATGAACGGTGTAAGGAGGGATTGCTTTCATCCTCGTCACATACCCGCATTATATCTCTGATAGCATCGGTACTTAACAAACGAGAAAAGTTTGATTCATGCGCCAAACGAACTGAGGCTGTTGACTTTCCAACTCCTGTTGCACCCGCTATGACCAGCAAACGTGGAGCATTGCCCGAGATGGTCCGAGCGCTCGTTTGAGCCAAGCCAACGATACTAGTCATAGGTGCCGGAAAGGTGACCCCTTCAAGAACTCTCGCTAAACAAAATACTAGATTTTTTCTTTTCCAGTTAAGAATGTTCAACCGATGTGCCTTTCAATGGACGCCATCTCGGTTAACACATGAGCGCTGAACAAATGCTAATTGCCGGTCAATGGGTTGATTCTGGAAATGGACAAACTGCTGATATTTTGAATCCTGCTAATGGAGAAGTAATCGCTACAACTCCAAAGGCGACTCTTGACGATGTTGAGCGATGTGTAACCGCTTCTCGCGCTGCATTTAACAATCCGGAATGGAAGAATATCGACCCTGCTCAACGCGGAAGGATCCTCAATAAAATGGCTGCTGCAACATATGCAAATGCCAAAACGTTGGCCGTTATCGAATCAACAAATAATGGAAAAACATTTCGTGAAGCATTATCTGAAATTAGATTTGGTGCTTGGACTCTAGAATATTTTGCTGGTCTTGCCGATAAGACCGAAGGCTCAACTATTCCAGTTCCTGGAAATCGATTAAATTACACATTAAGGCAACCATTAGGCGTCACCGCACATATTATTCCATGGAATTTCCCCTTGCAACTCGCTATTCGTTCAATCGCACCTGCACTGGCTTCGGGATGTACAGTAATAGCAAAACCAGCATCTTGGACACCTCTATCCCTAATCGCTTGGACAAAGGCAATGCAGGAAGCAGATGTTGGACTACCAACAGATGTACTGCAGGTAATCACAGGTTCCGGTGGACTGATTGGTGATGCTCTTGTTGGACATAGTGGTATTGACGGAGTTGTCCTCACCGGCGGGGTTCCAACCGGTCAAGCAGTAATGGCAAAGGCCAGCGATAATCTAACTCCTGTCACTCTAGAGCTTGGCGGAAAGGGTGCAAATATTGTATTCTCTGATGCTAATCTGAGATATGCTGCAAAGGCAATCTGTTTTGGAATTTTTATGAATGCAGGGCAAATGTGTTGGGCTGGTTCTCGTCTAATCGTACATGAAGATGTGCATGATGAATTGGTTGAAGCGATTTGTGCTGAAGTTTCCAAATGGACTGTTGGAGAAGGTATGGCAGAAGGAGTTCGCATCGGAAGTCTGGTTCACAAAAGCCACCGTGCTGAAGTTTTAGACAAACTATCTCGAGGGCTTGCTCATGGTGGCGAAGTGGTACTAGGCGGAAATGCTGTGGAAGGAGAAGGTGCTTTCATGGAAGCAACTGTGATCACTGGAGTTTCAACTGATAATTTATTATTCCAAGAAGAATTGTTCGGACCTGTACTTTCTGTAACAAAGTTTAGTGAAGACTCGGATGCTCTGGCTATGGCTAACGACACTCCATTTGGATTACTCAATGGTATCTGGACACAGAATCTTAGCAGAGCCCACAGTTTTGCAAGAGATTTGGAATGTGGTATGGTTTCAATCAATGAATATCCAATTACTTTCCCTCAAACTGCTTTCACCGGTTGGAAACAATCTGGAATTGGTATTGAGCAAAGCAAAGATGCAATGAGATTTTACACTAAGGTAAAGAATGTCAATATCAAACTTTGAGGTGATTAATTGCCAATAGAGAATAGCGATTTGGGAGATGGAATACGTCTCATAAAAATGTCTGGAAAAACATCAACACAATCTTTTTCTCGAGAGTTTCTACCAGAAATTGCCAATGCGATAAAATCTGCACTATCCGATAATCAAGTAAAAGCGATCATCCTAACCGGTGAGGGTAAATTCTTCTCAGCAGGTGCTAATATTGATGATTTTAAGAAATCTATCGATGAAGGAAATGCTACGGAATTAATACGTGAATTAACTGGAATCTTACATCCACTAATTGTGAGAATGCGCCAATCGGCAACCATTTGTATTGCTGCTCTTAATGGAGCATGTGCCGGTGGTGGCCTTGGTTTAGCACTTGCCTGCGATGCCAGAATTGCATCACCTCAAGCAAAGATGGCCGCCTCATATTCTGGAATGGGTTTGTCACCAGATGGTGGCACAACTTGGCTGCTTCCACGTTTGGTGACAGATCAAGTAGCAAGACGTTTCTTTTTAGAAAATGAAATTTGGAGTGCTCATCAAGCAGCACAATTAGGAGCAATAGATGCTATTGTTGAAGATGATGAATTGATCTCTGCCGCTCAACAACTAGCAAAACGCTGGAGTAGTTGGGGAGCACATAGTAAAGAATCTATCAAACATCTATTGGATGTCCAATCGATAAATGATTTTGAAACACACCTCAAACATGAAAGAACATTAATAGAGGCAGCGGGACAAACTGCAGAATTCAAAGAAGGCGTTAGTGCATTCCTAGAAAAGAGAGAAGCAAAGTTTCACTGATTAGGCTGCAATTGTATAATTGACTTGCGTGGTTAACATTGAATTACCATCAGAAACTCCCAATTCACCCGTAATGCGAATATTTTGTCCATCTATATCGGTAACTGTTAATCCAATTAATTTGACCTCAACACCCCTAATTTCTCCATGGTGTAAAAGGTCATCATGAATACTTTGAAC
>DAJY01000025.1:13078-13201 GCA_002499015.1 Euryarchaeota archaeon UBA242 | reverse complement strand
TTTTGCAAGCAGCAGAGGAAGTATACTACTATGGTAGATTTGGAATGGATGATGGAATAATGGCTGAATCAGCAATGGATGGCGCAACATCCGGTCAAACAAAAAGCGCAACTCCGCCAAGAG
>DAJY01000025.1:6165-12757 GCA_002499015.1 Euryarchaeota archaeon UBA242 | reverse complement strand
ACAGATGGATATTTTATCTACTTCCTTAACGGCAATAGATTAGAAATTCTTGGAGTCCCAGACTTTGGAACAATTACTTATGAATCGAACTTCACAATAGAAGGAACACCACAAGCAATGATGCTAGACGGTGATAGATTGGTGGTTATTTCCACCGTCTCTCCCTGGAGTATTCCTCAAGACAGTCCTCTACGAACGGAATTGGGCTGGACTGACGGCTATCACGGTTGGAGAACTGAAACTCTAACCAAATTCACAGTCCTAGATATCACAAACCGTTCAGACCCAGTAATTGGAAAAGAATTATTCCTTGAAGGCTATTATATGACGGCAAGAGAAGTCAATGCAACTGTTAGAACAGTGACACACACTTGGCTAAACATTCCAGGAGTCCAATCATGGCTCAACCTTCCATCTGGATATTGGAGTCTTGATTATGATGACTCTAGAAGAGAAGAAATCCGTCACAAGATAGCCTACCAAACCATTTTGGATAATCAAGAAGTTCTTGATGGACTCACCCTAGAAGAGATTCTTCCACGAGTTTACGAGCGCCAAGACGGAGTTCTCACAGTACACTCAATGAGTGATGGCGACTGTGCAGATTTCGTTGCACCAAGCGATGGTTTTAATCGAGGATTTACCAGCATTTTTACCATGGATTTAGCCGATGAAGATTTTGCCTTTGAAGCAGATCATATTATTGGCAATTATCCACAAGTGTATGCTTCCCAAGACGTTCTTATCATCACTGAAAACGCATGGGACTGGTGGTGGTTCTGGGGTGCAGACACGGATATGATGGAATCAACTAACATTCACACTTTTGATATTTCAGCATCCGGAGAAACGGTCTATACTGGTTCAGGAAGAGTTGATGGGCAAGTACTAGATCAATTCTCACTTTCCGAATACGAAGGCGTTGTCAGAGTTGCAACAACCGTTGGCCAATGGGGGCGTTGGTGGATAGAAGACGCTGAGCCGATGTCAAGTCAAGTAGTAACACTCGGAAGAGCAGTTGATGATGATGGAAAGCAAATTCTTACTGAATTAGGCAAGTTAGAAGGAATTGCAGAAGGTGAACGAATTTGGAGTACGCGTTTTGATGGCGACCGAGCCTATATCGTAACCTTCATGCAAATTGACCCATTATGGATTATTGATTTATCAGATGAAACAAATCCAACAATCTTAGGAGAATTGGAAGTGCCTGGAGTATCCACCTATATTCATCCACTATCAAAAGACCAGATATTAACAATTGGAATGGGGCCAGCAAATCAAGATGGAACTGGCTTGGATTGGTCTAATGTTAGAATCTCATTATTCGATGTCAGCAATACTTCAAGCCCAACACTGGCCGATGTATTTTCTGTATCGCCGGTACAAAATGCAAATGATACAGCTTGGCAATGGTCATATTCTGAGGCTACATACGAGCATAAAGCATTCCAGTATTGGGCACCTAAGGGATTGTTAGCAGTACCAATTTCAACCTACAGATACAACAATTGGCAGTCAGCTAATGGTGAATACCATTGGAACTATCAATATGTATCCAAACTTGCATTAGTAAATGTTTCAGAAGAAACGGGTGAACTAAGCCTACATGGAACTGTTGACCATTCCGCTCTATACAACCGAGCCGATGACCAATATTACTGGGGAGAATACAATATCCGCAGGTCTATTTTCATGGGCGATTACGTTTATGCGATTTCTTCAGCAGGAGTTTCAGTTACCAATTTAACCACGATGGAGGATGTTGCTACTTTGAAATTAGATCAACCAAGATATGATTCATACAGTTACTATGGTGGAGGGGATGTCGCAGTGTCCGAAAGCGCAAGTGATGACTCTAAAGACGAGTAATAGTAGCGCGTTCTTCTTGAAAGAAGACAGGTAGGCAATAGCATGGGCGGAACTAACCATGGTGATATTTTGCCTGGAGGCAAATGCGCATGGCATCGCTTTGACCCAAGCAAATCTGAGCACTTTTCTCAGAAATTGTTGTACAGGATGGTAAACGATCGCAATCCAGCACTTCCAATTATGGAAAACAAATACCTCGCTCGAGATCTTGTACAACGGCTCGGTGGTTGTGCATTACCTGAAATCTATCATTGGAGCACCGATTCAAAGGTTAGAATCGATTGGGAAAACTTACCCAAACGTTGTGTAATCAAAACTAATCACTGGTCTGGAGACACCCTATTCATCATGGATAATGCTGATAAACCATTGAATGGAATTACCCGTAAATTAAAACTTAGAAGTCGGGGTGAGAATGGATATTTGGTAATTCGCAATGGTAAAGATCAGCATGGAAAACCGTGGCCAAAATGGAGAATCCAGTGGGCCCTATCGCGTAATTTGAAGAAAGAATTCCCAGTTCCATTGGAATGGGGAGCATACAATATCAAGCCACGTGGCGTGATGATAGAGGAATTACTTGTCGATGAAACCGATTCATTACCCTCTGATTGGAAATTCCATTGTTTTTCTGGTAAAGTCGGAATAATTCAATTGGACACAGGGCGAATGTCACAACATAGTCAAGCGATCTATGACTGTGATGGCAACAAAATAGAACAAACCAATGCCCATAAAGTGGACCTCGGTGAGCCACAAAATCTAGCAACAATTCTAAAGCCAGAAATACTAAAATCAATGATTTCAATTTGTGAAAATCTATCAAAAGAAATAGATTACACCCGCGTTGACTTATTTTTATGTGGTCAAGAAATCTATTTTGGAGAATATACCAATTACCACCAATCCGCATCGCCCCAATCTATTGAATGGGATACCTTAGCGGGCCGATTATGGGCACAACAAATTACAGATGGGGTTGAACAATGAAAACAGCGATACTTCTTCTCGGATTCAACCGTGTTGATTACTTCAGCCAAACCCTTGGCTCTTTACAAGCAAATGAAGCTGCCCATCAATGCGATTTACACATCTATCTCGACGGAGGTGAGAAGGCCGAGCAAGATGAAATAGTAGCATTAGTAAAAGCATCAACCTTTGATAATGTTAATTATGTCTTGAGAGATAGTAACTGGGGGATAGGCAAGCATCTAATCGATGCTAGAAGAACTCTATTCGATGAATTAAATTATGACCGTATAATCCTGTTAGAGGACGATATGATACTTGCCCCAAGTTATATTCAAACAGTCCTCGATCTCTCACAATGGTCACAGCAGTATTGTGATATTGGAACTGTTATGGCCTACAACATTAACAACTCGAATCTGAAGCAACAGGACTCTCAACACAATCAAGTGATTGCAACCAATCGTCATTTTTGGGGATATGTTCTTAGCAGAGATGTCTGGAAAGTAATCAAGCCGATAGTTTATGACTTTGAAAAGAAATATTTGATGAATAGCAGTTATGCAAAGCGCTCTCATTTCCGCATCCGTTGGTTGTTCATGCGCTCATGGATGAGCAAAAAACGCCAAACACGTAGCGGAAATCACTTGATACCAGACGAGTGTCTAGTATCACCATTTCCAAAATTACCGCGAAAATCTCCAACCAGTCAAGATGCGATTACAGCACTTGCATTATGGTATTACGGTTTTGCAAGAATAACCACCCGCGTTTCACGAGCGCAATACATTGGAGCCGAGGGGTTTTCATTTTCACCAGAAGTTTATGCGTCTATGGGCTTTGAGGACCAAAACACTCCAGACCTTTCAACTCTAACCGAAGCACCTACCACCTTTCAATTTACAGCAAAGGATGAACAGGGCAATATTATCAAACCCCGCCCCTACGAATGATTTGTTGGTATGCCTCTCACAGTTGCGATTCTCGGGGCTGGTCGTTGGGGCCAGGCTCACATCAGAACACTTACATCCCTCAAAATAGAAGGATTGATCAAACAATTATTCGTTTGCGATATCGATGCAGACAAACTAACCAACCTACCATTGGAAATAGATGCAACCTTCTCTTCATGGCAGGAAATGGTTGAATATAATTCACCCGATTTAGTCGCCATAGTAACCCCTCCACAAACCCATTGTCAATTATCGATAGAATTGATGTCGCAGGGTATTGATGTCTTGGTTGAAAAACCACTTGGCTTTTCTGAAACAGAAGCAGCAGCAGTACTTGCTTGTAGCCGAAGAACAGGCCAATCTCTATCAGTAGGTTTTCTCCTAAGGTTTCATTCTGGTATTCAGAAGGCAAAAGCATTGGTTGCCAGCGGATTAATCGGCTCACTCCATCATATTGATTTTGTTCGCCACTCGACTAGAAAGCCACCAATTGGAGGGGATGTAATCGAGGCTCTAGGAGTGCATGCAATAGACACGGTTTGTTCTGTACAAGGTGAAGTTGAACCTCATCGGTTACATATTTCTCATCTTAAAACGAACCAACAAGGCAGCCCAATTCAAGCTACGATGTGGCTTGAATTCCCAGGTGCCATAGAGGCTAATATTTCAGTCGCATGGGATTCACAGATAGAACGACGAGAACTCAATTTGATTGGCGAATTTGGGACGATTTTGATTGATTTCAATAACCACGAAACTATAAAATTACAAAACGAAGAAGGCCAGAAAATCATAGCGACCGATTTTTCAACCCCTCCATTAGAGATGGAGTGGCGCCAACTACTCAGCATATCCCACCAACAAAATAATGGCAAAGCAGACCTATTTCCAACAGCGGGTGCGACATTACGGGGAGCCCGTTGGATAGAACAAGCCCTATCAGAAGTATCATCGCGCATTGAGCAAAAACAAGATAATACTTCAACCGCAGAAGGAAAGCAATCAAACAAGGTAGTATGATTGATAGGGCGATTGAGGCGAAGGGTGAAATGCCCCCCTTACCGACCATGGCTGATTACAATGGCTAAGTTTGGCGACCACCCCGTACTTCCACAGGCACTTGAGGACTTGTTGATGGAGCAAGTACACACAGTTTTTCTCAAAGCAGATTGCATACCAAGGGTCAAACAAGGTACAATTGGTCAGTTAAAATTAACAGAGGTTGAATCGGATATTGAATGGGATACATTGCGCATGGAAGCAATGCAAGAAGAATTGGTTGATTTGATAGAAACCAATAGAAACCGTAGCGATTGTTTCCTTGAAATTGATAGGAAGGGTTGCCAAGTTCTACAGCTAGGAGACCTGCGAGTTTCATGCGCTTGGCCACCATTTTCAGACGCAAGAGAAATCACAATCGTACGCCCAGTTGCCAAACTTTCACTCAGTGATTATGAAATCGACCCACGTATAATCGAAAGATTAGCAGACCACCATCGTGGTATATTTATTTCTGGACGCCCAGGTTCAGGAAAGACAACCTTAGCCCAAGCAGTTGCCGAATACCTGGATACTGAAGTCGGCGCTATTGTCAAGACCATGGAAGCACCACGTGACTTACAATTAGCAGACAGAATTACCCAATACGCACCTCTTGAAGGAGACTTAGAAAAGACTGCGGAGATTATTTTCCTAGTTAGGCCAGACTTCGTCATCTTTGATGAGGTAAGGAGGGCAAGAGACTTTGAGATTTTTGCAGATGTCAGACTTGCTGGTGTAGGATTGCTCGGAGTAACCCACGCCAATTCAGCATTAGAGGCAATTCAAAGATTAATTGGTAAGGTTGAATTGGGTTTAGTCAGTCAAGTATTGGACACGATACTTCACGTTGAAGCGGGAAAGATTCAGCAAGTATTAGAATTGCGCATGACCGTCAAAGCACCAACAGGGATGCAAGAGGAGTTGGCAAGACCTGTTATTGAAGTGGTTGAATTTCCTAGTGGAAATATCACTCATGAAATGTTTGCCTTTGGCTCGGAAATAGCAGTTGTTCCAGTAACCGCGGCAGCAAGAGGAAAACTATCTCCAATGCGAGCATTGGCCAGAGACAAAATCGTAGAGACAATTCAACAGTGGGTCGGGGTTCAATGTGAAGTGCAATTCACTAGTGAAACCAGTGCAAAGGTCTACGCTCCACAAAACATGATCTCAACCTTAGTTGGTCGTGGTGGGGAAAATGTCAACCAATTACAAGATGAATTAGGTGGAATGAAATTGAGCATAGAATCTTTTGAAGATATGCCAGAAGGCCTCGGTGAGAAGAAAAAGTTCTGGGAAGATTCCCAAGACAAACACTCTAGAGAAAACCGTAACAGGGAAGGAAACCGCAAAGGCTCGGGTAAAGGCGACCGTCGCCAATCACGTAAAAACCGATGAATCACCCGATGACAATTGAAGGAGGGTTCATCAAGGCGTGGCCGCGCCCAAGGGATGATGTCGCTACCAAACGATGGCTCAGGGCGCGCCCCAGTGGCGATTGTACCATCTACGACATCAGTAACTTCTGGTGTTGAAGTTACCAAGAAATTAGTTGGTGCAGCAATTGCCTTTGGCGACTTATTAGCAGGAACTTTGGGGCCAAATGGTCTTGACAAAATGATGTATAAGACCAATGGTCAAACCACAGTGACCAACGATGGTGCAAAAATAGTCTCTGAATTATTGGTAAAACACCCAGCAGCAAAAGCATTCGTCGCACTTGCACAATCACAAGAGAATGCTTGTGGTGATGGCGTTAC
>DAJY01000025.1:0-5955 GCA_002499015.1 Euryarchaeota archaeon UBA242 | reverse complement strand
AATCTAAAATCATTACAATACGTCCTGATTCTATTGACGAACTTAGAAAGGTTGCAAAGACTGCAATGAGTGGAACTTCAGCGGAGGCCGGTGGAGATTTGATGGCCGACCTTGTGGTCACTGCGGCACAACTTGTTGCCGGGGAAAGGGATGGAAATCTACACATTAGAACCGAGGATGTTAGAATGTCAAAGCGAGGTAGTGGAAGCATTGGCGATAGCAGGATAATCGCCGGATTAATAATCGAGAAGAAGTTAGAATTAGACCGCCTACCTAAGTCATTAGATGCTGGGAAAGTATTGGTTTTGTCTTGTCCTTTTGAAATAGAATCAACAATACGCGACGTTGAAATTGAAGTTGAAGACCCAGAGAAATGGGTTTCTTTCATGGATGCTGAGGAAGAAAAATTACAATTCAAAGCACAGCAAATTATCAGCAGTGGTGCAAGTCTAGTATTTACTGCGCAGGGAGTTGAAGCAAGAATCCTTCACACATTAGCCGATGCGGGAATTTTTGTTTTAGGTGGTTTGGAAAGGGCTGGAGCAGAAGATATTGCTTTGGCTACAGGCGCTCAAATGATAGATCACTTAGATGATATTTCCCAGGACATATTGGGTGATTTTAGTGAACTGAAGATTGAAATTCTTGAGGGCGCGGAAGGGCGAAGAGAACGCATTCATTTATTGGTCGGACTACAAACCGGCATAGCAACTATTGATGTTGGAGGCGGTGACGGTGTTGCTAGCGAAGAAGTAATTCGTGGACTCTATGATGCACTTTGTTCAGTAACTTCAGCTATGGAGACCGGCGAGGTTCTAACCGGTGCAGGAAGTTTGCATATGGCTGCAAGCCTTGCGATAAAAGAAGCAGCAGAAAACCATCCTGGCCGTGAAAGGTTAGCAATGGAGGCATTCGCCAGAGCATTGGAATCAATTCCAGCAACACTAGGGGAAAACGCAGGAGTAAATCGCCTAGATTGTCTGCTTGAATTACGAGCATTGCATAGAGCGGGAAATAGCGAAGCGGGAGTTTTACGCGATGGTAAAGCAGGAACAATCACAGAAGCATTAGCAAGTGCTGAAACAATTTCTCATGCTATCGAAGCGGCTTGTGAAACTACCTGTGGCCTACTTAGAGTAGACCAAGTGATATCTGCTCGCGGTGACTGAAACCACCCTGCAGTACGGCGATTAATTATAACAACAAGGCAATAGCGTATACTTTGGATAGCCACTATGTTCAATACCGGCTCGCAAGTGCCAACGATACGGGTCCAACCATGGAAAACAACGCAACCCGTCCACGAGCATTGCTCAGTGTATACGACAAAACCAATATTGTTGAATTTGCAACAGGATTGGCACGACTTGGTTTTGAATTAGTTTCAACCGGTGGAACTGCTAAAAAATTAAAACAAGCAGGACTAGAAGTGATTGGAGTTTCAGATATAACTGGTCATCCAGAAATCTTTGATGGACGTGTAAAATCACTTCATCCAGCAATTCACGGTCCACTATTAGCGCGATTGGAAAGTGAAGCAGACCGAGTTGGTCTAGATGAATTAGGCTATGCTCCAATTCAGATAGTCGCTTGTAACCTCTATCCGTTTTCAGCAGCAGCAGCACAGCAACCACCACTTGATGACCCAGACTTATTGGAGATGATAGATATCGGGGGTCCGACAATGGTTAGGGCATCAGCAAAGAATTATCGAAATGTAATAATTACTGTCAATCCACAATCATACGATGAAATCCTCTCAGCATTAAACGATGCAAATGGGGCTGAAGGAGTCTCTATGGAAATGCGGAAAAACTTGGCCTTAGAAGCATTCCAACACACTGCAACCTATGATACGGCAATAGCAGATGAGTTACATTCTCGCTTTATAGGTCGGCCAGAGGAAAGTGATGATATAGAAATCCAAAGCCAACGTTTGCCAGATGTGTTATTATCAGCATCAATAAAATCTCATAACTTACGTTATGGTGAAAACGCCCATCAAGCAGCAGCACTCTACTTGAATCCAAAGGAAATCGGCCAACACAAATCTTTGGTTACCGCTAGAGTAGAAGGTGGTAAAGCAATGTCTTACAATAATTACACCGATGCGGATGCAACTCTCCGTTTGTGTCGGGCCCTTTCTACCAATGAGTGGCCACAAACACCTCATGCATGTGTTATTGTCAAACATAACAATCCATGCGGTGCAGCATTAGGTGCAACTCAACTAGAAGCCTATGAAATGGCATTAGCAAGCGACCCTGAATCTGCCTTTGGTTCAATTATTTGTTTTAACGAACCACTTGAATGTGATACTGCAAATGCAATTACACCATTATTCCTTGAAGTATTGATGGCGCCTGCATATAATGAAGGTGCTAAAGAAATAGTCATGGCCAAGAATAATCGTAGAATATTAACCATTGATTCTCCAAACGATCGCTTAGCACCATTACAACGAATTCTCCTACCAAAACCAATCGAAGGTGGTTGGTTAGCCCAGACTGAAGAACCACCAGTAATCGACTGGGATAAAGCCAAAGTTGTTACAGAAGTCGAACCAACAGAAGCAGAAATTGCTAGCATGAAATTTGCGGTTAGAGTTTGTGAGCAAGTAAAATCTAATTCTATCGTTATGGTTCAAGGAACTGCAACTGTTGGAATTGGTCCAGGTCAAACCAGTCGAGTTCAAGCTGTAAGAATTGCAGCGAGAAGAGCCGGTGATAGAGCACAAGGTTGCGTACTAGCCTCTGATGCATTCTTCCCATTCGCAGATGGTCTAATCCGTGCTGCAGATGCAGGCGCTTCATCTATCGTTCAACCAGGTGGTTCAATTAGAGACCAAGAGGTAATCGATGCAGCAAATGAGAGAGGGATTTCAATGCTATTCACCGGTCATCGCCTTTTCAGACATTGATTTATCTCACCTTAGCTATCACCAAAGCGATTGCTAGAGAATTTTCAATTCACGGCTAGGAGCCAACTCATCATTGCGAAACTGGGATCAAAAAACCAACTTCTTTGGCTAGTTTAGAGTCGATGACAATTTCCGCATCCAATATCACTTGACCGATTGCTTTACCTTGAGCGTCCAACCTTTTTGCCACAGTTCCACCACCCTGTAGCACATTATGAATCATGCAATTTACAGCCCCAACACCCGCAACAGGAAATACCTCAAATGGGCCATTACTCCAACCTTCAAACCAATTTGCAAGAATCTCAGGGGTAATAGTTTTCTGCAGCAGTGGTAACCACTCTTTTTTATGGCAAATGAGGGCAATATTGACGTGGTTGCCCTTATCACCGGAACGGGAATGAACTAGTTGACCAAGAGTAATAGTTTGCTTAACCATACTTATACACTCTCCTCAGGTTTACTTAATTTATCGAGAATTCTACCAGCAACTCTTGTTTTAATTCGCCCTTTATTTGTTTCAACGATATTTTCCAATGGGTCGAAAACCCATTCTCCTAGCCACGGTCTTTTTCTTTCCATTCGATAACGTCTACTTTGTATCTGTTTAATTTGCACTTGTTGTTCAATCAAATTTCGTTCCAGTATGGTGGGGAAGAAACGCAAAATCTCACGCGGCCTTGTTCGAGCACTATAGCCGCAAACACCAGCAGGACCAGTTAATACAAGTGGGGCAATTGAGCGGGAAAACTCAGACAAATCATTTTTATTTTCCGAAGTAGCCGTCCAGCGAATAACAACCTCACTAGGTTCGAGCATCATATTTCTGAGTCTAGGAGGCGTTAGTGCTTGGTCACCTAAATACTCGACATGGATATCCATTTTTCCTAAATGCATCAATCTAGAGCGAAGTATTTCGTCGACATGCTCAGCCTTCTTTCGAGCATTAGGACCAGGTACTAGCAATTCTGCTGCAACCATCCAACCATCCTTATGCGAGGCACTTATTTTGAGAGTTTTAGTTTGCTCAAAACCCTTTGAAGCAGAAACTAGAACTTGGTTAGTGCCAACTTGTTGTAATGTTGTATTGCTCAAATCAACTACGCAATCAGGGGTGATATAGGCCGTAGGGTCGCCGATTTCATAAAGCAGTTGTTCACTAACAGTTCTACAGGTAACAGCCCCTGAAGAATGCTTTGGCTTTGAGATAATAGATGTTCCATCAGAGAATATTTCAGCGATTGGATAGCCAACATTTTCTAGGTTTTTTAAATCCATCCAGTCACTACTATTGCCACCACTAACCTGCGCTCCACATTCGATTAAATGTCCAGCCACGGTCCAGCCAGCGATAATGTCTAAGGCTTGGGTTTTTGCACCATCATGCCAATCGGCTATCGGGCCACATAGAGGTAAATCTTGTTGTTCGGCTCGCTTGGCCCAACCATTGGAGTGGAGAAGACAGCCTACTATCAAAGAAGCATCAGCGACGCGACCGGTAATGACAATATCAGCCCCTCTTTCCAGTGACCTACCAATCGGGCCAGCGCCCAAATAAGCATTAGCAGATATCACAGCATCACTGTGGTCCAACAGAGACCCTTGCTCAGCATCAAACATGTGCTTAAATTGATGACCATCTGCAGCAAAGGTACCTAATTTCTCACTAATATCATCCCCTAATACCAATGCAATTTGACAATTATTCCATCCGATTTTGGCTGCGGCTGCGAGCACCATTGAAGCACATGAAAGAGGATTTGCCCCACCTGCATTTGTTACCAATTTTACCCCACTGGAGTGGAGGAGAGTAATTCCGCCAGCGATTAACCAATCTTCCAAATCGGTTGCCCAACCAGCCGTTTCGTTACGTTTTAATTGTTTATGCATTATCGACATAGTCACTTCAGATAAATAATCCATAGTCAAATATTGTAGATTGCCCTCTTCGAGTAATTGGATTGGAGCCATGGTTTGGTCACCCCAAAAACCCCCGGCCCCACCAATTCGCGTTCCTTTCTCTGCAGACATCGGTGTAATTTTAACACTATTATTTATTAAAGGTTTCCACTTAGGGTCAAAACCTCGAATTATTATGATAAGCTAAACTATTCACAGTCCATGCTTCTATTCAACACACTTTTACAATGTATTCCATTGCTTTATGAATTTTACATTTCCATCAAGAAACGCTTCAGTTATGATAAAATATACTGGAATAAGAAAAATACTTACAAATTATCGTATTGGGTAAAACGACAAAGGAAATTCAATTTGGGGTTAGTTCAATAACTCGCAGCCTATCGGCTCAAATCGTAATCACCTAATAGGTGAATAATCGGTGATACTATGCCCCAATTAAATCGCAATATTGCCAATGTCGGCACCGGTTTTGCAGCGTTCCTAACCCCACCAGGACCTGAAGTGATTCGTTTTACTGTAGGACAACCTGACTTTGATACCCCATTACCAATCGTTGAAGCAGCAAAGGCAGCACTTGATCGAGGTGAAACTGCATACACTAGGACTCAAGGAACTCCAGAAGTTTGCCAAGCGGTAGCGACCCATTTACACGATACCCACGGCATTGAAACAGATGCCAACGATGTCCTAATCACCCCAGGCTGTAAACAGGCTATACTGTATTCAATGATGGCGACTCTTGATGCAGGCGATGAAGTTCTATTGCTATCACCGGCTTGGCCTTCCTATGATGGAATGCTAAAGTTACTCGGTGCAGTTCCAGTCCATGTACCAGTTAGAAGAGATAATTATCATCCAGACTTTGATGCTTTGACTGCAGCGATTAGCGATAAGACAAAGGCGATATTGATCAACTCTCCAAACAATCCTACTGGAGCAGTATATACTCCACAAGAAATTGAACAATTAGTAAATTTAGCTATTGAAAATGATTTGTGGATTATTGATGATATGATTTATGCAACTCTTGTTTGGCAAGATTATCCATATACTTCACCTTCGACAATTACCGGGGGAGCCGAGAGAACTCTTACCATCGGTGGATGGTCAAA
>DAJY01000037.1:1367-13834 GCA_002499015.1 Euryarchaeota archaeon UBA242 | reverse complement strand
CCGGTTTTTCATCAAAGTCAGCATTAATTGAGCATTGGTCAGGGCCAGATTCGTTCTATCCAAACTCCAACCAAACCGGTGTGAACCAAACTCTTTCTTCTTCGATTAATATTCCATATAATCAAAGCGTTAGCGCAGCAGAAATATCAATCCAACCTCTTTTTAGTTCAACCAACGGCAATGGAACAATGTTTGGCCCACAATCTGCTAATAATTGGAACGGTACGCACAATTATACTAATGGCATTGGGCATGCTGGAATGCTTACGCTAGCCACTAATTCATCGCTTGGAACATTAACTGATTTTGAACAGAATGTTCACACTCCTATCGATTGGATGGGGCATGGAGATAATGATGATATATGGCATATATTACGTCCGACGATAGATTCACTCAACACTTCAAGTAACCAATCCGTACCATCTAGTACAAGTCAAGGAATCGGATATTTGAGTTCAAGGGCATTAGGGGATATTTATCAAAACTTTAATTCATGCCTTAGTTCATCTGTTTTTGAGGTTCCTAATTATGTCAATAATTATTCATTGACAACAAAGATATGGCTTTCTCTTTTAGATTCAGATGCTGTTTGGATTGAAGTGATGAATGATTCCGGGATATGGCAGGTGATCACCCCAGATTCCAATTATAGTAATTCTAGTTCACTAAATGGTTCACCTTCAATGGTTTGGTCTGGTCAAAGCGATGCCTGGCTTTCACAGAGGTTCCAATTAGATTCGATTGTTTCATCACAAAGTAATGAAATCAAAATCAGGTTATGTCTACAGACCTCTTCAACAGTCAGCGCTCGTGCAGGAGTATTCTTTGATGATTTGAGGTTACATAATGATGGAGATCAATCTGGTGCATGGTTACACGGAAGTTTGAACGGAGATTACGCACCAAATGCAAATGGTAGATTGATTGTTCCAGCAAACCTTAGCAATTTGAGCGGAGCACTAGAGGTTGAATTATTTACCAATTGGGATATCGAAGGTGGCACTAACGATGGAATGACCACTTGGTTATCACTTGACAATGGAACAAATTGGTTTTTACTTTCTCTTTCACCGGGGCATCCAGGAAACGGAATATGGTATCAAGGAACCTTTCATCAAACCGAATCCAGCGGTTGGGTACCGATTCGTTATTCACTACCAGCGAATGTGTCTAGCCATGTCAATGCAAGTAATGCCCTATTCAGGTTCCTTGTTCAAACCGATTCAATTGTAAATTATGGGGGTCTATCTTCATCTGGTTGGGAAGGAATGGTCATCGACGATATTGCGGTTTATGCCAACCGCAGTACTTCGAGTGCTCAAAAAAGAATCATTGCTAATTTTACCAGTTCGAGTGATGGCCTTTATGGTAATCAGAGTGGTTGGCTAAATTATTCTGGAATAAGTGCGAATCAATGGATTTGGACCAACCTTCTTGGAGCCAATGGTCCAAAAGACACATACTACCGCTTTGATAGTGGAAACCTAGCACCAGCAGGCTGGTCTATACAAACTAGTGATACGAGAAAGTTTGAAGTTGGTGCGGTAAGTAATGCTGCTGGATTTGGACCAGCATCATGGCCCTCGGGAACTAATGGAGCGGGGATATATCTGGACAACAAATATACCAGTAATATGCGAACTCATCTAATAACTCCAATTTATGATATTCCTGAAAACGCTACTGCAAGACTTTCTTTCAAAAGTTGGGTTTGCACCGAAGCAGCTTGGGATGGGGGGGCGGTTTCACTTTCAACAGATGGTGGAGACAGTTGGTGGTATATTCCACCAGACCTGAATGGATTCCATGACCAAATCTCTCAAGTCAATACCTTTTCACCATTTTATGGTCAAGGAATATTTGATGGTTCCAAAGTCAATGGCGGTTGTCATAATGTCGTTAGAGGATTTGATTTGAAGCAATCTGACATCAGTAATCTTACTGGGCAAAGTGTCAGAGCGAGGTTTACTTTCTTCTCCGATACCTATGTGGAATTAGATGGCTGGTATTTGGATGATGCAGGTGTTGAAGTCGATGTATACGAACCACAAGGAGAATGGATTTCAGATTTGATTTCATTTGATGATGATTTTCAAAATGGTGGAATATTGGACGGTTTCGTTGAACAAACAGGAGGCACCAGCATTAGATTCGATATCCTCTCGGCAAACGGAAGTGAAATCTTTGGATTACAAAACAAAACACTTCCGTTATCAATTGATCTAGACCGTAGTATTCATTCACAATTCCAAGTCAGAGTAAGAATGAGCTCAATCTATCCGTTACAAACTCCAGTATTGAAAAATCTAAATTTTGGTTCAAATTCATATTTAGATGCATTTCACTTACAATACCAATCTAGAGATTACACTATTTTCGGTCAGTCCAATATTGATTACTCAAGTGGACTGGACATTATGTCTACTGGTCAGACTTCAATTTCATGGGATATTAACGCAGCGTGCCCTATGAACAATGGAAGATTGACTATCGTTGGAGATAACACTACCATTTCCCATCCAGGGTTAATTGTTAATCTTCAGCAATGGGAGGAATCCCCATCGAGAACTATCTATGAAATGGCAAGCAGCACCTCCTTTAGAAATTCAACTACATTGAGTCTAACCATGTTTGCAGGTGATGAAATTACTTCAGTAATGTTTGAACCAGATTGCCTTTTCGCACCTAGAGATATAAAAATAATACTCGGTAATAATCTGACAATCTTTGAATCAAGTCCAGGTCAAATGATATTCAACGATATTATACAATCTGTCAACGCTTCATCGGTTGACAATATAATCGATTATTATTTCCAAGGTGGAATTAGGGAAGTTGTTAGTATTCCAATGACCGTCCAAACCTCAAGGGGCGCGATTAAAGTTGACTTTGGCTGGGTTGACGAGCCAATAATGGAAGATAGTATTTCTTCAATTAGTGCAAGCCGTTGGGTTCCAGATCAGAACATAAACTTGACCACATTAAGTTGGCGAACAGAGAGCAGCGACCCATTATTTGACTTCCAAACCAAAATAGAAAAAGTCACTTTAATGCTATCAACTTCACCATTACAGAGTGATTCATTTGTTGAGGTTGAAGTTGTTAATATTCAAAGCAACCCTACTTTCCGTCAAGTCAAGGGAACTGGATTAGCAAGTTTGAATACAGCAAGTTCCCAAATCCAAATAATGCTGAATAGTGTAGAAGTCGATTGGTCAATCGATACACATTGGCTGCTGGACGATATTGATGAAATCCATTATTTGGTTTTATCAACAGATGAGGAAGGGTTTGAAGTTGGCCCAGGATATTTAGTACGTTCAACGCCATTTAACGAATTTGAGAATGATTTAGAAATAATTGATTTCAATGTTATTTCTGGTGATTCCAAGCAATTAGGGGATGCTTTTAACCCGATGTGGCCTTTCCATTTACAGCCAAATCAAACTCTATCGGTAACAGGTAAAGTTAGATTCGAAGGTATTGCCAATGCATGGGCTCCACAAGATTCAGCAGAGATTCAAATTGAGATGAAGGCAGTCCCTCCAAAGAATGAATCCGGTGGAATGGATGAGTGGATAGGTGAGCCAATTATTTGGTCGCAAATATGGTACTCGCCCTTGAATCAAAATTCTGTATTTGGCCGAGAGTTGATAGTTCCACAATCATTTGGACAATTCCCTAGCGGAACACGCTTTGAAATACGTCCCTCAATAAGTCGTGTAGGTCCATTAAGTGAGAACTCGTCAACAAGTATTGATACAACTGCAAACTCAATTTTCGTCCCCTTTATCATCGATATTGAAGTGCCAAAAATAATTGCAATATATGCACTTGACTCAGGGGGGATCACTCCAGCCGATGGCCACGTCTGGATGTCGGGGCAATCTCTTGCATTACGATTATTCATTGAGGATTCAGATGGGCTAGCAAGTCCTCTAAGGATGTATTATTGGCTAGAGAATCATGATGATAGTAATAATGATGGAATAATGCAAGCCAATGAATATAGAGAAATTAGCGTTACACTGAATAGCGGTTTATTATCAACCGATATTGATTTGCCGTTATTGGATGATGAACAAATCAAAGCACCCTCCGAAATGGCTGGCCGCGCTAGTGTATATTTTGTCGGTGAAGATTTAGCCGGTAATTATATCGCTAATGGTGGTTCATTCGGTGAAGAAAATGACTTAGCCACAATCACAGTTGCCAACAGGCAGGATGCGGTAATAGACCTCGCTTCACTAGAGTTTGATACAATACAGGGAGTTCTATTAGCAGGGAAAGAGCACCACTTTTCATTCAATATTACAGATGGAAATGGTATTCAAACACTTGATAGAATTGAATTGGCATTGCTGGGAAGGGACGATTTTTCTAATTGCTTCATTACATACTTCCCTAGGTATATGATAATTGAATACGACCAATCTTGTATCATTTCAGCACCGCAAGTTATTGTTACGAAGCATCCACAATCAGCGACTTGGAATGTCGATTTCGCATTTAGATTGGACTGGAACGGTTCATTTAATTCAGCCCAAGGTGGCGGAATTCCTTCTCTAAAAATATTCGATGAAGGACAAGACCTTGGCCTTGGTGTTAGCAAAATAAGTATTTTTTTGTGGCAACCATCATTTGATATTGAAATAAAAATTACCAGTCTGAAAGATATTACGGAACCAGTTGGAGTAATTGAATCTAACAATATGTGGCTACTTGGAGGTGATGAGATAGAATTATTTGCAACATTAATGCACAAAGGAACTGGATTGGCAGCAGAATATTTCCCCTCCGAAGCAGTGTTAAATTGGCATTTAAGTGATACTGAGAGAGATTCATATGGAATAATTGAACTTGGCATTGATGGTAATATTTACCTTTTATTGGAGATTGATAATGAAATTGTTAAGCAAAGATTTGCAACCTTAGAATTATATATTTCAGAAACCAGTATTGCCATTCCTCAACCGCTAATTATCAATATGACAATAGATGATTCTCCGCCATTATTAACAATTCCAACAGGATATCTGACAATTATAAATTCTGATGAAATGGAAAACGTTGATGTCGTCGTATTGATTTCTGATTCTGCAGGAACGAAAAATACAGAAATAACCATGCATTGGCATTTCCGTCGAGCAAATCAAATAGTCATGGGAAGTTATGGACAAGCCATCGTACCCTATAATTCACATTCTGGAACGACTACGACCTTCTTGGCAATAGTTGATATGACCTTAGAAAACCAATCTGTATTACAAGCATTTGACCGTGTTGAGATTTGGTTTGAGGCTACGGATAAAGCGGGATATGAATTACAAGGCCATGGTAGTTCATTTTCGCCAATTCAACCATTATTTAGATGGATTGACTTTGAACCAAGATTTGATCTTATCCAAGCAACACCTTACCGTCCGACTATCGGAGAGGAAATCAATATCACAACACGAGTTGTAAACGAAGGGGTTTTGGGTGGTGAAATCACTTTACTACTAACCGATTCTGATGGAAAGATATACGCAACAGAGGTCGTTTATCTCGAACCGGGTCAATGGCAACAATTCAACTGGACAATAGAGGCCTGGAAAACAGGAAGACTTGGCTTAACATTGCAAATCCTCAACCAGACGGGGAAAGTGCCGATACCACTTGCCAATGTAGCAGAGAATTCAGAGGAGTCCCTATCTGCCACATCTGGAATGTTAGGCCTTTCAATTCTGATGGTCGTATTTTCAGCAATTGGATTATTCATGGCAAGTCAAAAGAGAAAACTAGTGGTTGATGAATATGAAATGAAGAGAATTGAGCGCTTGGTCGCAATACATGCCTCTGCTCCACCACGGCCTGTAGATTTAGATGAAAATAGTCAAGAGGAATAGTCAAGAAGAGAAGGCAGCACGCCTCAACTACTAGCCGAGGTACCCGAGTGGTCAAAGGGGGTGGATTCAAGCTCCTCTGCATAATGCTTCGCAGGTTCAAATCCTGCCTTCGGCACCAAAAAACATATCACTGAGAGCCGTATATGTTTGAGCATAAACAGGTTTTTTGTTGCAAATAAAAAATATTGTTAAACGATTGTCTCTTACTTTTTAATATGTCCAAAGAGAGTCCAAAATACAGCAAGGCTATGGAATTAATTAATGGATTTGTCGGGTTGATTTTGATTATTGGTTTAGAATTGCATCCACCAATGGTTGGAAAGTATCACCATGTGGATGCGGTGAAATCACATCTGCTGCGTTTTTAATTTCTTGAAAAGAACCACCGACTGCAATTGACCAATTGGCTAGTTCAAACATTGACAAATCGTTTGGAGCATCTCCGACGCATAACAAATCCTGAGGTGATAAATTCATTCTGTCCAAGATGAATTCTATACCCTTGCCCTTTGAGAGGTCGGGAGACATCAAATGAATTGCAAAACCAGTACGAATTACTTTTAGATGTGACCACCTACTTTGTGAAATTTTTTCTTTAATCAATTGTAAATCTTCTGAAGGGAATAAACACCACTCGCTTTCTCTCCAAGCATTGCTCTCAATTCCTTGCGGATCAAGACCTGGTATTTCTTCAGCGAGCCATAGCGCCGCCTCCCTTGCTTCCTCGCCTTTTGCACGCATAACGGTTTCAGGCCATTGCGGATGCCATAGAACTCCTCCATTCTCACAACAAATCGGGCCACTTAGTTGTAAAAACCTCCACAAACCATAGGTGATCGCTCTGACATTTCCAGTAGCAAGAATAACTGGTATTCCAGCCGCTTCAAGCCTCCTTAATGCAAGAACAGCATCTGTATTGAGTCGCTTATTATTATCGGTTAGAGTCCCATCAATATCGACGGCGACAACCCTCGGTCTCCAATCATTAGGAAGCCACTGCATGTGTATGGGCAACAGTACTGTTTTCATCAAGTTTGGCAAAGACCGATTATAATTATTATTAATTTTTTTATCGGCTTGAGATGAAATTGAATACTAGTCTTCAAATCAGTATTGTCAGAGCAGTGTATATGGTCGGAGACGATGATGCTGAGGTTTTCCTTTCCATCGAAGATGATGGCCAATCACTAGAGGATAAAAAACCAAGATTTTCCAAAGCAAAAAAAATCACCAAGCAGGAGCCAAAAGTAGTTGAAACCGTAGAACAACCTTCAGAAGAGGAAATACTTGATGGCGAGATATTAGATGCTGAATTCATAACACAATCAGGTGGTGTGTATGATGTCTCTTGGCCACTACTAGGCATGGATTGCCCTGACTGTGCAGCAAAAGCAATGAGGGCCATATCCTATCTACCACAGGTCAAAAAATCAATCGTTTCAGCAACATCTGGTGAAGTAAGGGCAACTGTTGATTTAAGCGAAGGCCCAGTTTCAGAGATATCCTCAATTCTACATTCACTTGGCCACGCACCAAATATTGAGCATCTCCAATTAGTTGGAATCAGTGCTGGCGGTGTTGCGAGAAGAAATGGTGTTGAAGTAAGGAAGTTGGAGAAGGTTATTCGTTTACAACCAGGGATAATCGATTGTGAGATTGATTCTGATAATCGTATTTTGGTACAACTGGTTAGTGATGCATCATCGCAATTAATTGAAGCGAGAGATTCTGCATTGGACGTAATATTAGGGGCAGCCCCAAAATATGTCGAAGCAAAAAGTGCAAAAATACGCCCTGATCAATGGAGATTGATTGGTGGCGGTTTGGCGCTTCCAATATTATTGCTAGTTTTAATCGCAGAATTTTATTCACTATCGAGTACTTTAATCGCAATAATCGCTCTACCCGGAATAGTATTGGGTGGATTGCAGATGTTTAAAGAAGCGCTTGGAAGTATTAAAAATCGCCAACTCGGGTTTCAGGTTCTCACTAGTCTAGCAGTTATTGGTGCAGGAATCTTAGGAATGTGGGAGGAAGCACTTATCGTGGCGATACTAGTTGCCTTTACAGCCCATTTAGAAGGTGATGCACTTGTTAAAGCAAGAGAGGCAATGCAAGGAGGCTTGGATAGATTACCGCGCACAGCCAGAAGGTTATCTGGAAGTAAGTTGCTCAACCAACAAGGACTCAATCAAGCGATAAAGACAAGTGGATTTTCGTTACAAATGGTTCCAGAAACTATCGGCATCACCCTTGGAACGGGACCGCTAGCAACCTGCCTAGATGAAGGTGAAGGTGTTGAGGTAGTGCCAATCGATTTGATACGAATAGGTGATCAAATAGAGATTAGAAGCGGTGAATTAATTCCTTGTGACGGAATCATTTTAGATGGAATCGGCGCTTTAGATAAAGCACCTTTAACTGGTGAATCAGTTCCAGTAGAGGTTTCAAAAGGAGAAGAAATTCAAGCAGGTTTGGTTCTTGCAAAAGGACCACTAGTCATTGATGTAACTGCAGTTGGCGACAATACCAGATTATCGGGATTAATTGAAGCTGTTCATACTTTCAAAGAAGAACCACCGCGTATTCAAAGTGGTATTGAGACATTTACTGCGATTTGGGTACCAACAGTTCTGATTGGTGCCTTTGTGGTTTGGTATGTAATGTTCCCAGATAATTGGAAAATAATTCTTCTATTATGGGTTGTATCTTGTCCGTGCGCCCTCTTATTGGCAACTCCAGTGCCACATGCTGCGGCATTAGCAAATGCTGCACACATGGGAGTAATCGCTCGTGGTGGCAGTGTATTGGAACGGCTGAGCAAAGTAAACCATGTATTACTGGATAAAACTGGAACATTAACATCTGGTAAACCGAAAATTGGTCAAATTATTACAGCAAAGGGCAAAAGCAGTGAGTCTGCAATAAAAATTGCTGCCGGATTAGAGGCTCGCTCTAACCACCCTTATGCCCTTGCAATCATGGATTTGGCAATGGAAAAAGGATACAAACCAAGCCTTATTCATGGTCATAGCGATGTTGAGGCAGGGGTTGTTGGTATGAGTTCAGGAAAGCAAGTATCGTTAATACGTCCTGATAGGTTAGCCAAATTAGGGATTAAAATCCCAAAGGAAATTCAAACCGCACTCGACCAAGCCAACCAACAAGGGCATGGTGCTAGTATCTTATGTAAAGAAGAAATTCCTATTGCTCTGTTTACATTTATTCACGATGATACCCGAAAAGGTTCAGATACATTAATTCCTAAATTATATGAGCGAGGAATAAATGTTGAAATCCTCAGTGGAGATTCCCAAGCAGCAGTATCAAAGTTTGCTAAACGCGTAGGTTTGCCAGAAGCCGCTGCACATGGTAACCTGAGCCCTGAAGACAAAGTTAAATGGGTGAAAGGTAGAAGTAAAACTCACATTACAATGATGGTTGGAGACGGGTTCAACGATGCTGCAGCCTTAGCTGTTGCTGATGTTGGAGTTGCGGTTGGTTGTGGGGAAACGGTAAATTTAGAGGCTGCTGATGTATTGATTCCTGCAGAAGATCCAAGCATGTTGTGCGACTTAATCGATTTAGCGAGAAAGGCACAACGAATATTAATTGGAAACCTTGTATTCTCGGTAGCGATAACAATAGCATTAGTTTTCGCGGTAATCAATGGTTGGTATGACCAATTATGGGTTGGAGTTCTGATTCATGAAGCATCTGTAATAGTCGTCATTTTGAATGGTGCAAGGCTTGCAGGTAATTCCGGTGCAATTCAATTACTTTCTCAAATTTTCAAATCATTATATTTTGATACTAGGAACTCCTTTAATGCATTATTTTTGAAGTATCGTTCTAATTAGTATTCCGCGGTATGTTCATACCTAAAGCGTATCTCTTCTAACTTGGGGAGACAATGGCACGACTACACGCAGACCCAGTGACTACTGCATTAGTACACCCTACACGGAGAAACCTGTACTCTGTATTAATGGCAGTTGAAGAGATGAGTACTGTTCAACTTCAAGCAGCCGTCAATGTTGATAGATACAATTTATATCACCATCTAAAGAAACTCGCTTCTCTAGATTTGGTTGAAAATCATAGAGATGTAGGAAGGGCCCGTTGGTGGAAAATCACTCAACGTGTCACTATGCCAGGTATCGTTGGTAGCAACGAACCGATTGCAGCACAACCGGTAGCAACCGTCTCCGCTAGCGAGATTGATACCACAGGACTTCCAAGTGAATTAGCAACTGCAATTTCCGAAGGAAGAGACATACACATTGTCAATTTAGATGGTTCCCGTGAGCAAATCGGAGCAAAGAAAATGCTTGAGGCATTGGCCAATGATTACGGCATCGAACTCAATCTACCATTTACTTTCGTTCCAGGTGGAATCGCATTAATCGGTAAAAGGCGATGATTAGTTCAATAATAATCAACAACAATATGGAGGTGGCCTAGGTATGGAAGAAGAAGCAGTTGTAGAATCAAGGATTGCGCCACCTGCATTATCCTGTCCAAAATGTTCTTCACTATTACCTTCAGATTTAGGTGTGTTAACCTGCTCAATTTGTTCATCAAAAGTCAAAGTTGAACATCCTGTGACTAGGAGTAATTGGATTGATGAAAAGGTAGGGTGCCCTGAATGTTCTAAAGTCCTCATAGTTGGAGTTGACAAGAGACCAGCCCACTTGCAATGCGCTTCTTGCTCAACACATTTCACTGTCGCGAAAAACATACCTCGTACTGAAGTGGCCTGCCCAGGATGCGATCGCCGTCTAAGAATGAAAATAAAACCGGGTGAACGAGAGATTGATTGCCCAGCTTGTTCGACATCATTCAAAGTTAAATTCTGAGGTGAGAAGTTGAAAACAACATATCGACTGATGGGAATCGCCGATTACATCACATTGTGTAATGGGTTACTCGGAACTGCTGCAATCTTGTTCATTATTTTAGCAGTTGAAGATTTACATCAGCCATACTACCAAGGTGGCTTAAAAACACATTATATTTGGTTAGCAATGCTCTGTATTCTAGCCTCGGTGATCGGTGATATCATCGATGGGCCAGTCGCTAGACATTATTCAAAAAGAAAACTACTCGGAGGTTCCTTGGACATTATGTCCGATTGCATTTCATTCTGTGTCGCTCCAGCGTTATTGATTTTCGTAATGTTTGGCCGGTGGGGGGAAGCATCACCGTTTTGGACGGTATCTTTAGGAATTGCAAGTTGTTGGATAATTGCAACTGGAATGTTAAGATTAGCACGTTTTCAATATGAAGACGGTTCAGCACTCAATTATTTTGTAGGACTATCCAGCCCAGGAAACGCATTATTGTTGCTAAGTGTTGCCGGGCTCATTTGGATTCAACCATCAACAGGCTTTGGTCCAGATTTAACAACTTGGGATTGTTCATTATGTTTTGGAAAAGGCACTTCAAAACCATATTTCGATTTTTTGATTCTGCCACTGATGTTAATCAGTGGTGGATTGATGATAGCGGACAGGCCGATGTCAAAATTGAAAGGAGGCCTTCCTATGAAATTGAGTATCTTACAATTAGTTGCGATGTTAGTTGCGATAATATCTGCATTACTTCATACCACTAAATCAGAACATGGACTTGAGATGACAGGTTTGAATTTATCCTTCTATCTATTTATTATTTCAGCACTATTAGTTCTTACCTACATAATCTTAGGTGAAAGAATTGTCCAAAGAAAACAAATTAACGATTCTGTATCATCTGATGAATAATTGAATTGGCAAAACTATAGTTCCAATAAGATAGTTTGGCTGGTCGTATAACCCTGCTAAAAACAGCATTCTAAGGGTCTCGATAGTCGCGCTCTTTAACTATGATGAGACGAGGATGAGAGTTTGGATGGGATACAATGGGAGTCAGCGAAAGCAAGACGATTGATGCAACTGGTGCAAGCCCTCCTGCTCGCAATGGGTCTGACTCAGTATCCTTATCGTCATTGAGATCTCAATTCACTTCTAGTAAATCAATGTCACTTGACCAAGCGACATTAGGTAGCGCACGTTTCCGCCAAGAAGAGAGGCTGCGAGGCAATATTCGTAGAGAGAAACGAATTCGTCAGCAAGCAATGGATGAAAGAATAGCGGCAATGAAAGATTCAGTTGCTACAGATTTAGCAGTTAGTCACGAACTTACAATGGACGCATTAGAGAAAGAAATGCGAGAAGGTATGGAACAAGAACTTGCTGAAATGGAGCGGGAATCATTATCCAGAGAAGAAGGGAGGATGCGAATGGAATTAGATTTGCGCCTCAATCGCCAACTAGATTCATTACGTGAAGGAATTGAAGTTGAGCAAGACAGAAGGCTCAATGAACATAAAGAACAGATAAAGTCCAATATTGAAGCACAATTACAACAAGAACATCGTCAGCGTCTCGATATTCAAAAAGAGAGATTATCTCTTGAATATAATCAAGAATTACAACGAAGGGTTAGGGAGATTGAAGGCAACATAGAAGTTGAAATGGAAACACGATTCAAGCAAATGGAAAGTGCTGAAATCAACCGCCTTGAAGAAGGCCA
>DAJY01000037.1:0-1157 GCA_002499015.1 Euryarchaeota archaeon UBA242 | reverse complement strand
GAACAACAACTTAGAGGTCGACTAAAGCAAAGAGAAGCCAGGCTAAAATCAGAATACGAACGCCGAAGTCTACGTTTAGAAGAAGACATTGCTCAACAATTACAAGAGGAATTAGAGGGTCGCTTGCGCCAAGAAACAGATGATCTTGAAGAAAACATGCGAGAAGATGTCGAACTTGCAATAGCGAGGCGCCGTGATGAATTACGTGTTGAAATTGCTCGTCAATTAGAGGAGCGTCACTCCGAAAGACTTAGCGAAAGGAAATCACGACTTCGCGAAAAGTATGATATCACCTTTTCAAAGGCAGTCGATGATATCTCTCATTCACTGAAGACAGAGGTTGAGTCTGAACTTGACCTCAGAATGGAAGAGGAATTCACCAATTACCGTAGTGCTAGAGAATCAGAAATTCAAAATCGTCTTGCCCGCTTTAGATATGATAGAGAATCTGAATTACGCGACCAATTAGGTGCCCAATACGAAGCCAAGAAGGTCGATTGGTCAGAACGGCTTGAACTCGAATTCCAATCACGTGAATCAGCAGCCAGAAAGGCAATTATGTCCGAAGTCGATGCGGGATTACGCAATGAACGTTTGACCTTTGAAACCGATCTTGACCTATTGAAGGAAGAGACTTCTCTTGAACTTGAAATTGATATGGAAGAAAGGCTCAACGATTTCAAGGTCCGCAAAGAAAACGAAGTCGCTACTCAACTCGAAAGGCAACTTGACAAGCGTGAAGAGATTATGCGAAACAAAGCTCTCATCGATGTCAGAAAGAGAGAAGCTTCAATCAGAGCAGAAATCGAAGCACAACTTGGACTCAAGCGTGCAGAAATTCGTGACCGCTTAAGTGGTCTAAGTGAGAAGATGGATTCATTCAAGGAAATGGCTGAAGAGAAGATGCGCGATGCGGTCACCAATCAAATTCAAGGTGAAATTGATAGTGAACAATCTGTCCTCCAAAGTCGTGAACAAGAATTCAAAGAATTACAAACTCAAGACAATAAGGTTGACAAGCGCCAAACTTGGATGGAGGCAATTTCTGGACAAGGGACTCAAGGAATGCAAGCAACTGGCATGGATCCATTTGCATTGGGGGCACGGCAAGGAGCACAATCAGGTGGAAGGTCGTTAGTCGGTACCTTGGGTGCTGC
>DAJY01000057.1:2947-3584 GCA_002499015.1 Euryarchaeota archaeon UBA242 | reverse complement strand
GTTCACTCCCTTTCTCATTTTTGAGCATGATGAGATGACGAATTCAGAAGAAGATGAGGTTTGTGTATTAATCTATCAATCATTTCAATCAGCGTCCAACGACGAAGAATTTGTTGAATCGGATGATCTAGAGTGTCCAATGAATGGCTATGCAAGTTCCATTTACTCAATAGAGACGATATCCAATTTTGAAATTGATGCTGATGAATCATCAGCAGGTGCAAATGACAATCTAGACGATGAATCATCAAACGGCACAAGTGACGAGGAAGAAAGGTTTATAGTTGCGATGTTGATGCTTTTCGCATCACCTTTTCTTTACATACTATTTGCACTCCTCGGAGTACTATGCACATGGTTCAAAAAATACCCAATCGCGGTTGGGATTTTGCAACTTCTCTTTGTTGTGTTGTTCATCATCGTTTCTTCAGGGGGCTTGATTAGCGACGGCTCATTTGAATTGAGTGTTCATGGAAATTTTGCGGGAATTGGAATCTATCTTGTCGGTTTTGTTTCAATTGGATATCTTATTCCGAAATAGAAATTCGGGCACGTGATTGGAATCATCTCGAACGAACACAAGGGGACCCCTCGTAGCCGCCCGTGAACACAACGGTACCGTCGTGTACGCTTATTC
>DAJY01000057.1:2178-2816 GCA_002499015.1 Euryarchaeota archaeon UBA242 | reverse complement strand
AATGTTCTATTTTTTATTCAAAATGATTGGTAATTTGAAACGGAAAAAGGCTAAAACTCAAGCTGTGTAAATCTTGTAGTCATATTCATGGGTACCGTCGTGTACGCTTATTCAAAGAAATTGATAATGCCGGTATTGTCGGTGTGATCCTGCGAAGTTGCTTAAAGCGCGTCTATTACTTCACTCAGACGAGTTCGTAATTCTGCCAAATCAGCTGCATCTTCGGTTAATGTCCCAGTTACAATCCAATCCGCTCCTGCTTGTGCAGCGATCTTGGCTTGTGCTCCAGTCCTAATCCCACCACCAACCAATAGCGTCAGTCCGTCAACTTGCTTTGCACTCTCTATCAAAGCAGGAGAAACTTGGCTCTTCGCACCACTGCCTGCCTCGAGATAAAGCAGTTTAAATCCGAACATTTGCCCACACCTCGCATAGGCGTTTATCAGTTCAACATCATCTTCTTGAATTAATTCTACTTGACCAACTTCACCAACTTTCCCACCCGGTGCGCAAACAACATATCCGGTAGGAAGTGCTTCGACTGCATAGTTATGCAGATGGGGTGCGCCTCTAACTTGTTCCCCAACGAGAAATTTCCTACTGGTTGAATTCATCAACATCATGAATGTGATCGCATC
>DAJY01000057.1:855-1952 GCA_002499015.1 Euryarchaeota archaeon UBA242 | reverse complement strand
ACTGGTATCTTGCTATCTTCTTCATCGCATTCTGGGTTTTGGCTTGCAGCAAAGACGCGTAACTCTAGGGCTTCTTGGATAGCTTCGCATGTAGCGTGTACAATTGCGTCAGGAGTGTCGGTTGAGCCACCGACGAATATCATCGATGTTCCACAGTCAACCGCCACCATTACTCGCTCTGCAGCAACATCTGGTGATTGGCTCGCTGGATCGATTAGGGTGATGTGTCGGCAATGCTCAGATGGGCCCGTAACATATTGCAAAGTGGTCATATCGTCTCGGCGCATCTTCAACCCTAAATGTTGGCTTGGCTCTCTATTGAATAGGGCTTTTGCTGTAATCGGTTGCAATACTAGTAAAAGTGAGTCTTAATGGACAAGCCGTTGAGGACAGGGTATGAGCGGAGAAGCACCTTTGTCGCGCTTGATGCATTATATGCGCCCGCACAAATCCACTGTCCGCTTAGCAAGTCTTTGTTCAATCCTCAACAAGATTTGGGATTTGGCTCCACCGCTACTTATTGGTCTAGCTGTTGATATTGTTGTTCTCAGGGAAAATTCGTATTTGGGAACTCTTGGTATTGCTGACCCAATGCAACAATTAATTTTCCTTTCTGTTTTGACTTTCGCTATTTGGGGTCTTGAATCTTTATTCGAATATTTCTTTGCCATTCTGTGGCGTAACTTAGCACAAACCGTTCAACATGAAATGCGAATTGAAACCTTTCAACATATACAAAAACAAGGCAGTGGATGGTTCGATAAGAGGCAAAAGGGAGATCTATTAGCAATTTTAAATGATGATGTTAACCAACTTGAACGATTCCTAGATAAGGGTGCTAATGACATATTACAAGTTGCTACAACCGTGATAATAGTCTCCACTGTTTTCCTTATTATTTCTTGGCAAGTCGCACTATTTGCAGTTCTTCCAATCCCTATTATTTTGTGGGGCTCGTTCCGTTATCAGAAATCATTAGAGCCGCGTTATATTGAAGTTCGATATGCTGCAGGGCAAATGAATGCATTATTAGAAAATGATTTGAGTGGAATGACAACAATTCAATCATTTACTGCTGAAGAGCGAGAGGCTCGGCG
>DAJY01000057.1:0-617 GCA_002499015.1 Euryarchaeota archaeon UBA242 | reverse complement strand
GGATTTACTGCAACCCTGCTTCTTGGTGGCTGGCTAACATTAGAAGGAAACCTTGCTATTGGAGCATATTCGGTTTTGGTTTTTATGACTCAAAGATTGCTTTGGCCGCTTACTCGTCTTGGTGAAACATTTGATTTATATCAAAGAGCAATGGCCAGCAGCACACGCGTTTTGGATTTATTACAGAGTCCAATAGAACTCATAGATGGTGATTTCGTTGCTTTACGAGAAGATGCTAAGAAATCAGATATTGTGATGAGTAATGTTAGTTTTTGTTATAGTGATAGAGAACCATTATTCACAGATTTGAATCTAACAATTACCGCAGGCCAGACATTAGGTGTGGTCGGTGCTACTGGTGCTGGAAAATCTACATTAACGCGATTATTGTTGAGATTTTCCGATATTGACAGTGGTAGTATTGAGTGGGTTGGTAAATCAAGCAAAGATTGGACTTTGCCATCTTTACGTTCAAACATCGCATTGGTAGATCAGCATGTGACATTATTCCCAACCACTATTGCAGAGAATATCAGATATGGTAAAGCAAATGCAAGTGATGAGGAAGTTTGGGCTGCTGCTGACGTTGCTGAAGCAAGAGAATTTGTAGAACAATT
>DAJY01000106.1:4379-22391 GCA_002499015.1 Euryarchaeota archaeon UBA242 | reverse complement strand
TTGACATCGTGCATCATCATATCCATTTTTCCGTAACCGATAAGATCTCTACGCAGATAATAAAACATTTTGGACTTAGATTTTTTATTGATTTTCATTCCGTATGACTTAATGACCTTATCGAGTGCAGCTCTTAGATAAGCATCGGGGTCAGCATCGATTTCTTCGATGTTTGCAGTCAGAGAGCGAATAAAAATATCCATGATTTCTTCACGTTGTTCTTGCTCTTTCTTAGTCAACGGAGGTTCAATAATTTGGTAGAGAATGTTGAGGGTTTGTTTGTCGCGAACGATGCGAGCAAATGCATGAGGTGGCATCACTGGATATTTGTCCAATTCTTCATATTGAGCACGTTGTTGCACACGCTTACCCTTGCCCCCTACTTTTCCTTTCTTCCTCGCCATGAACTCAGCCCCCTTGAAGCAATTTGCTCACGCCTCATCCCCGACTATAACACTTCGCTGGAAATAACCCCAAAAACAGGACACCTGCAATTATTTTTGCTTTGCCGAATGCTCACAATTGAAAGTTTTGTAGTGTTGTTTGCAATAGCAAACTATTACTGAATTTGTTTAAGCCAATTCCGGCATTTATCAACAAATTCGACTAAATCTTCATCGTTACCAATCACATAATCTGCTTGCTCAATCAGTTTGTCCAGACCCCATCCAATTTCGCGTTGATCTCGAATATTCAATGAATCTCTATCTCCATCTTCCGCTCTTCCACGCATTTGAATTCTGTGAAAACGTACGTCTACTTCTGCTGTTACTGCCACTGTGGAAAATCGCTCTTGCCAATGAGCAAAAAAAACATCATATTCTGCAACTCCCCGTAATCCTTCAATCAAGACAATATTGTTGTTTTCCAAAAGGTCATCAACGGCGCTACAGAGCCGTACTGCGAGGACATCATCTCCAAATTGTTGTCTTAACTGTTGAGCAACTTCTCCAAAAACTTCCGGATATTCTTCGATTTTGCGTTTCTTTACTTCCGCGCGAACCATATCCCCCATAGATAAGACTGGAATTCCAGATTCTGCAAGTACTGCAGCGAATTCCCCCTTGCCACTGGCAGGGAGGCCACAGACTGCGATAACTCGACCCATGTTGCCAAGGTGTCAACCGCCACACATCAAGATAGCCCTTTCAAATCAGCAACAGGACCGATAATTCTGAGTCACTTGTGCTGCCACTTTGCTTGATGGCGACCAATAAAAGCCGAAACTCCAATCTCTTTGTCCTCACTGTCAAAAAGACTTGCAAATGCTTCCGCTTCTATGGCGACTCCTTCTTCCAATCCAGTGCTGAGAGCAGTCCTAATCGTCTGCTTTGCAATCTTCAGAGTATGAGTTGATTTAGCACCAATTTTCTTTGCAATATCCATAGTAAATTGATACAATTGTTCTGGCTCAACAACATGGTTTACCAAACCCCATTTTAGGGCATCTGCAGAATTGATCATCTCACCGGTCATTACCATTTCCATAGTTTTACCATATCCAACTAAATTAACCAAACGCTGAGTTGCGCCATATCCAGGGATTAACCCAAGATTTATTTCTGGTGTTCCAAATCGAGAACGGTTACTAGCAATACGAATATCACATGAGCAGGCAACTTCACATCCACCACCTAAGGCAAATCCATCAACCATTGCTATAGTTGGTTTACTAATATTCCACAATGCTTCTACTGCATTATCAGTAAACATGTTCCTAATATCATCACTTTTTTTACCGACAAATTCAGTAATATCTGCACCTGCAACAAAGGCATTTGGTTTCGCTCTTTTACCCTCTAATGCTTCCTTTGGTTGCGCCCCAGTAATGACTACGACTCTAATTGAATCTGTATTTTCAACCCAAGAAACCATGTCTTTTAGACTAGACATTACTTCTGCATTTAAGGCATTTAATTTATCTGGCCGGTCGATAGTAACAAAGGCAATTGAGCCTAAATCTTCAGAATCGTCAACTGCAATTTCTTCGATGCGAAGTACATCGCTTTGAGGTGCGGCCATAGTAATGCCAACAGACTTCAGTTCATCATTTCACCGCTTCAAATATTATTTCCATCATATCTTACAAAAAATCTAATCGCCGGTAATAATTCATCCTAATTTAAGCAAGGATAGAAAACTAAAGGCGAATAGGAGGGCGTATGGGTGATGATTCAATGCCTCTGGTCAAAGCTATTGACATGGCAAAGAAATATGGTGATTTCATTGCACTTCATCCATTGAATGTTGAAGTTCATGCGGGAGAATTCTTCGGCGTATTTGGACCCAATGGTGCGGGGAAATCAACATTTATCAAACTGCTAACAGGTCAACTAAGAGCAAGTAAGGGTGAGATTGAAGTTCTTGGAGTCAATGCCAGAACGGACCCTCAGAAACTGAAAGCAAATATCGGAATTGTTCCTGAATCGGAATCACCACCTTCTTTCTTAACCCCTGCTGAATTCTTAGAATTCGTTGCAAGGTTACGTGGCGTTGATGACATTGCTGGAAAGGTTGAATATTGGCTTGATTGGTTTGGTATGGTCGATAAAAGAGATACTATGTGTAAGGATTTGTCAAAAGGACAACGGCAAAAAGTAATGCTTGCGACCGCATTTATTCACAAGCCAAAATTGCTTTTCCTCGATGAACCATTTGCTAATCTCGACCCAATCTATCAACGCAAATGTAGAGAGTGGTTACTACAACATGTCAAGGATGGTGGAACCATTTTCCTTTGCTCTCACGTTCTTGAGATGGCGGAAAGAATGTGTAACCGAATGGCGATTATCAATAATGGTAAAGTTCTCGCTGCTGGCACTGTTAAGGGATTGAAAATCGATCCATCTGAAACTCTTGAAGACGTATTCATTCGCCTTGTAGGTCATTCGATTGAAGATGCTGAAAGGATAGAAGACGAAGGAGTAACAAATTCCGAGGAGGAATGAAAATGCCAACCACCATCACTACTCGGGATTGGTCGGAGTTAGTTGATGGAGAGGGTGAATATTCAGAACCTGTAAAGCTCGGAACAACAAATCTTGGCCTTGAATTACTCGAGCCGTTGAACGTATTTGCTGCATTCAAAACTACATTTTTTGTTATGTTTAAGGAAGAAAAGAGAAAGAGTCTAGAATTTGCTAATAGGCGCCACATGATGCTTTTTCCATTGATGTTGGCATTGATTACTATGGTTACAACCATCGGATTACAATTCTTGGTCGGCGATTCCGCAGCGCAAGTTTCCAATATAGAACAAAAAACATTCTCTTGGGGAGAATTGAGATTTGCTTTACACTTACCATTGCTGATGTTCAGTTTAGGAATGGGAACTTTTGCATTCATGGGCCAAGATGCAATTATACATCGCTCTGGAACCAAGAATTTCTTACTGGCAGCACCGGCGTTACAACCTCTTCCTAACTCTATAGCGCACTTTGCATATTTTATCAAAGATTTACTGTTCTATGTGATGTTGATTTTGACACCTGTTCTTGCTGGAATGGGGCTTGGAATTCTTATTGACAATTATACATCGATTAACACTCCACTACTTTGGTCAAGTCTACCATGGACCTGGATTGCGATGATTACAACGCTGGCTCAGGGACTTGCAGTTTCATTCTTAGCCAGTTCTTTATGGATGAGAGGACGACCTTATACGATAATTGGTCCAATCCTTATCGTCGCAATTGGGATTGCTGTGGGATTGGGCAAAGTAGATTCACATTATTTCTTGTGGGGATTAGCAGCGCAAACAACCCAAAATTTCACTTTCGTAATTATTGGATTAGGTGCTTCAATCGTAATCGGACTTATCGCAAGTGCATTGATTACTGACGATTTTGATGTGGCTGTCGTTGAAAGAGGTGATTTGTTAGGGCCTATTTACAATCGTCTTGGCTTCTTGGGCAATGGAGTACTTAGGTTAATTGTTGCCAAAGAATTTGTTGATTTAATCCGTTCTGGTGCAATAAAAAAGATGACTGTATCCTATGCAATTCCATTAGCAGTATTATTGGGTATGGCATGGCTTGTCGACTTCGCAGAAGCACCTATTCCTATTAATTTGCTATCCTATGCACCGTTCTTGGGATTCTTTGGTTTCAACTTTTATTCCTGGCTAACAATATTAGATTCTCCAGATTTCATGAATGGTCTTCCACTTCGAGTACCTCAATTAATACGAGCAAAGGTAGTGGTATATTTCCTCGCAACCTCTTGGATATCTCTCATATTCATTGTCACGATGGCTTGGAGATTGGATGAATGGGCAAACTTACCAACCAGTATTGTTGTAATGTTTGCTAACTCGATTTACATTGTTGCATTGACCGCTTTCTTGATGGGATTGAGGCCAAACAGAGCAATTTTTGATGCTTCGGTAATGATTTGGTTTTGGATCGGATCTGTCATTCCACTGCTTGCATTATTCCTACTATCCTTTACTCAAGGAGATGTCTCACTTTACGGTAACTGGTGGGAGAGAACGAGTCAAGATGGATTGGCAGCAACTTCTCAGATATACGACCAGTCGGTAGTTCAGCAAGGATTCATGGGCATGCTTACCGTATCCGTTTTATTACTAATAGCAAGCGCACTGCTATGGAAATTAATGGATAATAGATGGAAAACAGCTCCCTTTGAAAATTGAGGGTTCTCAATTTTTAGCCTCAAGGCCAAGGGGGATTACTGCCATTGCAGTTATCCATAATCGCCCGCAGGCGTGTACACCTAACCTACTTAGAACTTGTAAGGCAAGTTCATTGACTCAACATATTGGCGGAAGTGAGCCATATGGCGCCTGTTAGTAGCGATGAAGTTTCTAGGAACTACAGGTATGATTACCCACTGGTTACGTTCTTCCTTGAGAGCCCGATCCATGGACAGTGATCGCAGTTCAGAAAGAAGTTGCTCGTTCTTAGCCTTGATAGCCGCAGCATCCTTGCAACACGGTCCGCGTGAAGCAGCCTTGTCTTTACCTGCTTGATGCTTCTCTTCCGTAGCACGCTTGGCTGCTACCCACTCTTTGCGGGTTTCTTCTGCTGCAGGATCAGCGAGGCAACCACTGTTGGGGTTCTTACGTACCTTTCGGCCAGTACGACGGTCTTTTCCGTTGTGTCTATTTTTCATATGTTTCATTTTTTCATAACCTCAATTGTTTAGCAATTAGCTGATGCTAATCTAAATGCTTTCACAATTTCTTTCAATGGTTATTTCATGATACACACTACGCCCTTCGGACATAGTTACATTGGATGCCACCCTATTTAAATAGGCGAAAGGGAGTTCCCATTACTAGGTTTAAATATCTCTAAAAGCACACCAATATCTCGTGCAATAGTGTTTATTCACCAATGGTATGATGTTGAGAAAAATAGGTTAAAACTAACCTATTACCAGATGCCAAGCGATTGCAAATATTGCTACATCTGCAAGTGCATGAGTTATCCAAGCTACCCACACTGAGCGGTAGGTTACGTAAACCCAAGAGAAAATAGAACCGCCTATAAAGACGCCAAAGGAACCGATTAGTGTACCTAAAGGACCAATGAAAAAGGATAATGCAATAGTGTGATGTAAGGTGAATATTGCTGCTGAAAGAAATATTGGTTTCCATTTTCCAGTTAGCAACATTTCAGCCTTACTGGTAATAAACCAGCGGAATACATACTCCTCTAATATAGAATTAATAAATACCCAGAATAGAATTGCTAATCCTAATTTCCATGCAACTGTTAATCCAACAGGTTCTAATAAGAGATATAACATTTCTTTATCCACCAATTCACCAAGTAAAAAGTAGGTTGTAACAATTGTTACAACCATTCCTAATCCAAGGCCAGTAGCGACCATAAATCCACCATTTTCAGGTTTTGACCAACTTATCTGTTGCTGATCTATTTTCAAATGCCAATAACAAGGTAGGGCAAATATCCAAATTTTTGCTAAGATGAATACAATAATCGCAATTACTCCAGCTTTCAATGCAAATCCAGTTAGAATAGAAACAGTAGGGGCAATTCCAACCAATACCAAAGCAAGCAGTGCTATTTGTTTGTTCTTGGCAAATGATGCTTCACCCATCAAATACAATCAAATCCTAATGGCTTATCAAACTGTAGCCGGTATCAGCCAAGATTCACTCACTGATTTCTCTTTTCATGGCCGCTAAAGCCCCACTGGCACCTGGCATGGGTAATGGCATTGGAAGTGGAAGTGGTTTTCCGTCTGGACCTAATAGTGCTGGCAATATTTTTCCATCAAGGCCAATCAACTGAGGAAGAACTTCTTTAGGTTTTTCAACTGCTTCAAAACCAGTATCAAGAGCGGTACGTAATTTGAGGATTCTCGATTCATCAATACGAATAAATGTAGCACCATAGACGTGACCAGGTGCTGGATTTAACGGTTCATCCAAGATGCTATGTCCATGCCCTGCTGTTTGTAATAAAGCAACTAAATCCTCACCAACATCTTGCTGTTGTTGTAATTTTATAGTCGATGCTCTGATCTCAGCAAGGTGTCCGCGACGTCGCTTTTCTATGCGTTGACGAATTTCTGTTTGCTGGATTTTCTTTTGATTTACAGTTACATCAATATCTGCATCCTCAATCGATTCTGGACTGACCTCAATAACGAATTCATCAGCGACATGGACCTCTTCCATCTCAACAACGACGTCCATTTCCTCAGCAGCATCTACTTCTGCCATTGCCATTGCTTTGTCAGCGTTTGCAGCCTGAACCTTGGCCATTTTGCGTTGTTTCAAAGTTGTTCCATCAGTACTTCCGACCTTTACTGGAGCAGGAATATTGCTTTGCTGTTCTTCAACTTTTTCTGCAACTTTTTCTTCAACAAGGGTTTTTACAGGCCGTACTGCTCTGCGTGGAGATAATTTTGACACTTTCTCTCGATGTCCAATTTGAACCCAAGCAAAGGCAAGTACTGCCATTAATGCAAATGCACCCCATTTGGCTTCATCTTGCATGCTACCAATGGAAGTGAGGTAAAAAATCAATACTGAGGCGAATATTAGACCTACAACAGTACGTGCAAAACTCATCCGTATCAAACGATGCACAATGCTTTGACTTATGATGCTAATGCTTGCACAGTAGAACTCATTTATGGTGACTTTGATTATAGTTGTGTTATCAAATCATTTAATGCTCTCGTGCGATGAGAAAACAATTGCTTTTTCTCTAATTCAACCGCCCCAAAAGTCGCACCATGTGTACTGGTTTCACCATAGTTACCCGCAGTCAACGCATTACCTAAACCATCTAAGTCAAAAGGAACGAATATCGGGTCAAAACCAAATCCATCTTCACCATTAATTTCTTGTGAAATCCAACCTGGGCATTTTCCATTGCCAAATATAATTTCTTGGCCATTCCATAATGCGGCAACCGCTTGGAACTCTGCTTCCCTCAATTGACCATTCATTACAGGGTCTTGACTTTGCAAATGTGATAGTAATTTCAAGATTCCATTGCAGCCAATAGTCTTCAAAGCATATGCGGAGTAGACTCCAGGGAAGCCGTTTAGATTCTGAATAAACAAACCTGCATCTTCAACTAATAACATATCTTCTTTATTGGCAAGGTGAGGTAATGCTTGATTTATTTTGGCTTGGGCTACCAAATATAAATCATCTGCTTGTGGCTCTGAAATTTCTTCATCAATTATCAATTGCTCAACTTCATAACCTAATTTATTGAGATGTTGTTCTGCCTCTTTGACTTTACCCAAATTACCGGTTAGGAACCAAATCTTCTTGCTCATGTGCTTCGCTTGGGCAGGGGGGTATTGATTACACCGCCTTAATGGATGGATGAGGAGGTTATTTCAAAGCAGGGGAGTTAGAAGGCGGGTTATGATGCAGCAGTTTGGATTGGTCGCACTCGGAGGGGCAATCGGAGCTGCTCTTAGATACGGTATTAGCCTATATTTGTCAGGTGATGGTTTTCCATGGGCAACACTCAGCGTCAATATGATCGGCTCGCTATTGTTAGGAATTGTTGCGGTAGCTCTAACTCAAGAATTAATTTCACAAGATGTTGCGTTGATATTAGGGACTGGAGTTCTAGGTGCGTTTACAACCATGTCTGCATTCTCAGTTGAAACTTTGAATATGTTTCAAAGTCAACAAACATCCTCAGCGATAATCTATATCGCATTAACAATGGTGATTTGCCCAATACTCGCTTTCTTAGGCTGGAAAATTGGTGATTTTTTCATTGCATAATGATATCAACCGTGATATCTAACCCTGCTTTTAACATTTTCAAATCGCTCTAGTACTTCTTCTGCTGTAGGCACTAATCCACCACTTTGTTCAGGTGCTGTCCCGAGGCTTTTCTCCTCTTCTAGATACGCTGATAGTACCAATTCTATTGCACCATGGTGATTAGGATGAGATGCTGAAAGTATCTCGTCAATGACATGTAAATCAATTCCAAAGCGTTCAACTTCATAGTCTATTACGGCTAACCCAAAGTCGATTAAAACAGCATTGCCTTGCTCATCTATTAGAATATTATTAGTCGACAAATCACCATGTGTTATTGCTTGGCGATGAAGAATGCGTATTGCCGCACCTGTATTGCGTAATGCCTTGATGACTAATTGTTCTGATGTTTCAGCGCTGTTAAGAATTTCAATCAAGGGGATTCCTGGCATTCTTTCGATTATTAATCGACCTCCGTGTAGATCTAAATCCCAAACTTGTGGAACCGTTATACCAGCGTTATGTAATCGCATCAAAATTTTTGCTTCGCTAACCATTCGCCGGACTCCAAGCCTCTTATCCAAATTAGGATGTCGCCATTGCCTGCTTCTCCTCTGCTTTGAAACAGCAGAGCGCCCCATCCATGATCCTGACCAAACTTCCGCTTCGGCTCCGAGATGAAGACGCTTATCTGGAATAAAGACCATCATCTATGCGAATTACTCGGTACTTATCAATCCGCTGTAAAAGAAATGCCTTAAAAAGGGGCGAGATATTCGTTATCCTTGAGGCCACATGACAATCTCACTACCTGCGTGTTCCGTGGATTTCATGGATACAAGTTTGTCTCCTGAAGAACAGGATATCGCCGATAGGATCACTGAATTAAAACAACAATTAGGTGATGATTTATTAATTCTGGGACATCACTATCAAAGAGATAGTATCGTCATGCATGCAGATTTCTTGGGCGACTCGTTCATGCTCAGCCAAAAAGCTGCTGAATCAACTGCTAAGTATATCGTATTCTGTGGAGTACATTTTATGGCAGAATCAGCAGATATCCTCACTACTGATGAACAGATAGTGGTTTTGCCAAATATGAGGGCTGGATGTTCTATGGCAGATATGGCAACCTTTGCTGAAGTTGATGTTGCTTGGAAAGAAATTATTCAACAATCTGGCTTATCAGATCCAATCAATCGCGACAACCCCGACTCCCCTGTTGAAGAAGGCCAGTCATTTTTAGTTCCTGTAACTTACATGAATTCAAGTGCTGAACTCAAAGATTTCGTCGGACGACATGGTGGAATAGTCTGTACCTCAACCAATGCCACAGGTGTATTGGATTGGGCATTTGAAAGAGCGGGAAAGGATGGAGCTGTTTTGTTTTTCCCAGACCAGCATTTGGGCAGAAACACAGGTACTAAGATGGGAATTTCAGCAGAAAAGATGCCAACATGGATTCCGAATTTGGGCTCAATGGGTGAAGTGAAGGGTTCTCGAATAATATTATGGCATGGATTCTGCTCTGTACACACTAGATTCACAGTTGAACAAATCAAAGATTTTAGACAACGTTATCCTGAGGGACATGTTGTGATTCATCCCGAGACGCCGATTGAATCAGTACAACTCGCAGATGCTAGTGGCTCAACCCAATTTATTCGAAATTATGTCGCAGACTTACCTTCTGGAAGTGCTGTTGCTATCGGGACCGAGATCAATATGGTCGCAAGGCTAGCAAATGAGCATCCCGACAAGCATGTCGAATGTCTTGACCCTGAAGTCTGTCCTTGTTCAACGATGTATATGATTCATCCAGCATATCTTATGGATGTCTTGGAAAGAATTATTGATGGTGAAAAACCAAATCAAGTAATTGTACCAGAAGAAATTCAGCAAGGCTCACTGCTGGCATTAAATCGGATGCTATCTATCCTTAAGTGAAATCAAGCGGTTAGCAAACGAAGCTCTTCTAGGGCTCGCAGTTCCATCATACAAATTTGTTCAATCGAATCGAATAAATCTCTATCACCTGCATCTTTCAGCAAATCCATTACTGCAGTATAGGCCTTTGCTGCGATTTTTTCAGTTTCATATGCCTCATTCAACATTAGTTGGTAATCTGTGGTATGGACAATGGTTTTGGTATTTCTCTCGGTAACTGGAACTCCGCCTAACTTGACAATACCTCTGCGAACAAAATCTGCATGAGTGATAGATTCAGATACTTCTTTCGAAAAATATGGTGCAAGCTGAATGCGATTTATTCCAATTACTGTTGCACTATAATGTGCATACATGTTAATCGCACGTAGTTCCAATGCTAGGGCATCGTTCATTTTATCAATTAGATTATTAGACATTTTATCAACTCTTAGGGAATACGAAACTTTACAATTACATTTTCCCTTAGAGGTGGTAAAAAGTTTCAACTAAATAAAGCCCTGTAATTTTAATATTACCGGGTTTTTTCACTTTTTACCTCTAATTGACGTTGATAAGCGTTAATGAATACTAACAATATTGCAGCCAAAGTTCCCACTTGCATTACAATATTGGAATATAATTTCAACTCGGGTTGCCATGAATGTATTTCAATTGTTACTGTCCCTTCATCGTCCATTTCAAAATATACCAAATGGTTTTCCAAAACATGTGGAGACCATTGGTCAATTTCATCTGAAGTCAATGTTTCTGTAATATTGCTTTCTAAATTGGTGAAATAAATTTCACCATCTAAATATTTTTGTTGAGGATTAGTCGGATTGAGATGGTCTTTAACAGACCAAGCCAAGATTCCATGCCCAAGACTCGGGTCTTTTACCGAGTATTTCGCGTCACTTGCTAACCACTGCGTTCCACTATCTCGATCAAACAGTACAAGACGTTCGGTTGCTGTCACATTGACGGTCGCTGCAACATAATCATAATTGAATACAAGGTTTGTTATTTTGGCATTGCTCATATTTACTGGAGTTCCCCACGATTCAAGCACTAGATCTTGTTCTTGTGCTGCTTGCGCATCAATTTCAATCTGAAGCGCACCAAGCGTCCCTATTCTAGCGACGTATACTGTTGTTGGATCATCACTTGTGACATACGCAATCTCGCTACCTGCAGTTCTTATCATGGTGATGTTATGAATTTCAGGAGTCGGCATGAATAATTGTTCACCTTCTATGTTAAAACCTGAAATCTCTCCATCCTTGAGAATGATTATTGCAGGACCTGAAGGGGTATTTGCGATGATGAGTTGTTCTGGAGAATCAACTGACATACTCAGCGTAATTATTTCAGGAGTTGTGACATCTACTACCATCAACCTAGTATCATTAGACATTACCAGTAAAGTATCTGAAATCGCATAGGGAGAATCTAATCTCATAATTGGTTGTACTACGTCGATTGCAGATGCTGAATTTATTGAAAGATCATGAACAACCAATAATGCACCTTCTACTCTATCGTCCATGGTTACCATCCAACCGTCAACTGCCTCAACACCTCGAGGTGCCTCAACTCCACCTGCTGGCAACGATTGGTGGGTTAAGTCCCAAGTGATTATTGAAGTTATCAAAATTAATACGACTATTGCAAGGACCCCTGTTTCCCTACTGGTTGGTTTTCTATATTGCTGAATGGTAGTTTTTATTTTTCCATTGACAATAGACAATGCTTTTCCAGGATTTGTTAGTACAGTAACCAATCTGGAATTGATAGTTCTCTCATCAAAAACCTTCCACCATGGGCCTGCTGTTCTTTCTGCCAAACCTACTGCTGCAACTGCAACAAGCATTCCACCGATGATATCTAGGAACCAATGGATTCCGAGATAGATAATTGCAAATGAAGTTAGCAAAACATATGACAAAACAAGATGGCGATAACGATTCCACCGTTTATCTTCATCAAATCTAGTAATGCACAACCACACAGCAAATGGTACGCCAATGTGCAAACTTGGCATTGCATTAGAAAATGGGTCTATTCTTCTAAACCAATCGTTAATTTCCGGAGTTAATGAATATGCCAATGTTTCCATTTCAGGAATTGTGTCACCTGTTACTCTAACATTGAAGAAAAGATAAAACGGAACTGCTAGCAAGTATACCCAAGCGATAGAAAGTGTGACTCTATCCGCCATCCACCTATCATCAAAATAAGCAAAATAAAAGATTGAAACATAACAAATAAACATGAATCCTGCAACATAATAATGAGTTAAAAATATAGTTAATGCATCGTTTTCAAATGTTTGCTGCACCCATAGCACCATATTTCCTTCAATGGCATAAATCCATGGAGTCATGTCCAGTCCAGCTGAAGCCATTAGAATCCGATCTACTTGATCAAGGAAATCTTTAGCGTTATAAATCATAAAAACGATTGCTATATGAATCCAATATCTGCGAATAAAGTCTACAAATGTTGGTATTGTGATAGTAAACCAAGGTGGTTTAAAAACAGGTAAAAGTATGATTCCTAGCGCTAACGCACTAACCAACCAACTCAAATAAACCCCTCCCATTGCTTAACCTCCAACCCCTATGGGGTTGGTTTTAGATAATCAAATGATTGATGACAAAATTGTAATTTAGGGTAATTGCAAAGAGAAAATTGTGACTCACCACGCGCCATGCACGTATGGTTTGCCACCATCTGGGTCACGCCGATTTGCTAAGTCCCAAATCCTCTCAAATCTAAATATTCCATTTGAACAGCCGTTTTCCCATATGAAATTAAGAGCATAATGTCCAACGGGATTGACACTTGGTTTGTGCAATTTAAACGATTCTACTTGGCTACGCAGTTTTAGGCTTGTTTCGTCTTCATTTCTTAGCGGTGAACAATGAGCACAGGGGCATGCATGGCGTAAATCATGATATGAGACCGTTAACTCTTGCTCGTCGTCATAAGTCAAATGAAGATCAGATTCACGTCTTTCAATTCGTACTAACTTTGGCATCTGTTGCTCCATAATAGTCCCTCAAATTATCTCCAAAGAAGAAGAAGGCTTATCCGAAATTTGTGCTTGAACCGCTTTGACTATTGCGGAGAATGCGATACTACTAGCTCCTTCTGGGTCGCTAACTATTTTGTGAACGCCATCATCTCCGCCACGGACGAATCCTGGATCGAATGGTAACGCTCCCAAGAACGGAACGCCGAAGTCTTCAGCAGTTGACTTTCCTCCTCCCTTTTTGAAAATATCAAGAGTTACTGAAAAGTTTCCATTTTCGTCAGATGTTGATTTAATCGTTTTACCACCAGGTCCAGCGATTTCAACCGAGGTATTTGCTGCGGTTACACCATTGATTGTATATCCTGACATATTTTCAACTACTCCGAGAACAGGTACTTTGAGTGATGCTGCGAAGGTGATAGATTTTCTGCTATCCAACAAAGCAACCGCTTGTGGAGTTGTGACTATTACCATCCCGTCAATATTTGGAAGTGATTGTGAGACGGTCAAAGGTTCATCAGAAGTTCCTGGTGGGAAATCGATTATCAGGTAATCCAAATTACCCCATTCAACGTCACCGATGAATTGCTGAATTGCACCTAACTTGATCGGTCCACGCCAAACAACAGGTGTATCGGGGTCGTCTAATAGGAATGCCATCGAAATTACCTTGACACCGAGATGCCCTTTAGCAGGATGGATTCTACCTCCTTCGACATGAAGTTTATGACCGTCTAAACCCATCATTTTTGGAACGTTTGGACCAGTGATATCGATGTCCAAAATACCAACTTTGAGACCTTGTTGAGCAAGAGATAGCGCTAATCCTGTGGAAACAGTTGATTTGCCAACTCCACCTTTACCAGATAATACCATAATCTTGTGTTTAATCTTCAATCCGATCTCTTCCATCGACATTTTACGCTTCATTTGAGCAAAATTCTTCTCCATTTCCTTATTCTGTTGTGGAGATGCTTGTACTGGACCTTGCCCTTGTCCTTCATTCTTGGGGTCATGTGTGGTGATTGGTGATTCTGCCATAGGCCAATCGTGATGCGAGTAATACTTCAACCTGTGCGGTGAGAAATAGTGCCAAAAACTATTATTCTAATAACTTCAATCTACGTTCTATTTCTTCGCCTGTTGTTTTGTAGACTCCGTATTCTTGACCGAATGGGTCATCTAATCCCCAATCCTCATCAATTTTCATTGCAGGGCAATTAACTCCACAACCCATTGAAATAACCATATCATAATTTTCAGCAGAGAAATCATCAACTGATTTTGGCACCATTCCATCTGTATTAATACCTCTTGAATGAAGATATTTTTGGGCATAGGGAGCAATTGTTGCCGAGTTCGGATGAGTTCCTGCAGAGTCTGCAGTATGCCCCATTGAACGGGCTAATCCTTGTGCCATCTGAGAACGGCATGAGTTGCCGACACATACGAATAATAGACGCATAACTTATCTATGAATTGACTACATATGAAGTTCTCGCCTATATTTTAGGTTGAGAACTATTGGCATTGGCATGGAGTGGCTTAGTAAGGGTGGATACTGGCGCGGAATATTGCTTTCTGCTTCACTGTTCACAACTCTATTTCTGATCCACATATTGCTAGCAGCAAATGGTTATATGACCTTATTCAAAATAGTTGCAATTGTAATAACTATTCAGCTCATTGCTGTTGGACCAACGATTATCTTGTTCGGGCAAATAAATAATTTACAAACAAAAATAGTTGCATTAAAAATTGGCCTTGTAATTGCAATCCCACTCAATATTGGTTTGGGTTGGGCTTATGCTGGAATGGCGATTTCTATTGCTTGGATGACGGCTTTTCCAGTACTCACAACGGTACTGCATTTAATCGTTATTCAGCGCACTGAAACCCTATAATCTTGTTAGAATGCGAGCGCCGGGACTCGAACCCGGGTTCAAGCGTTGGCAACGCTCGGTGATAACCACTACACTACGCTCGCAGTAGTAGTTGACCGATTGGACAGGGGTATAAACTGTTACCGGCCTGACTCTTTGCTAAATCCTGAGAAGATTCATTCGAAACCAAAGCGGTCGCTATCGGGATTGGATTTATCATCTTCTCCGCCTTGTTTCCTCATTACAAACATTACAATAATTGCACCGACTATTGCAATAATTCCGAGTGCCATTACCAACGATGAAGATGATATCCCCCCTCCATCACTAATCTCTTCGGATTTTTGTTCTAAAGTTACAACAATTGGTACTTCTCCAGTTGCTTCACCGTAAATATCAGACGCTTGCAAGAATAGAGTATGAGTTCCATCCGGTATTCCACTACGAATTGATAATTGAAGAGAATAAATCCCATCTCCTGCAACTTTATCTCCATTGGAGCCATCGTCATAGAGTTTAGACCAATCTTCATTTTGAGTTATTGGGTTGAATACTCCTAATCTTGCACGGACTAGCATCACACCATCTGCATCGCTAACTTCAGCCTCCAGTAGTGCAGTTGTAGTACCACCGCCTCGTATGATTTTAAGTTCTTCTACGACTATTTGCGGAGGTGTATTGAGTACTGAAATTGTAGTTGAGATGTGTTCTCCATCAGGGAGGCGGTATGGCGTTGCAGCATCGGGCTGGGCGCCATTGTCAATACTGATCCAATGACGTAAAACTTGCTTACCACCGATAGAATCTGTAACAATGAATGGAATATCATGTGAGCCCGGAGTCATTCCATTTGGTAGAGTGAAATTTCCTGCCCAGACACCACCATCAAGCAATAATAAATCAATTAATTGTCCACCGAAGATCCGCATATCAATTTGTACTGATTCAACATCATGACCATCAAATGCTTTGGCATTAACAATAATCAAATCACCTCGCTTAGCAATATGTGGAACAAATTCAACTGAAGTAAGACGTGGTGCATCATTAATGACTTCAATAATTCCCGTCCCTTGTGTTATTGCTCCGAAGAAATCAGTTATTGTGACATTGAGAGTGAAGTTTCCAACTTCCAAACCAGGAACCATCAATTGAGTTGTATATCTATCATCACCAATCGCATTATCTCCTGACAATCCTTTGTCATTTAATGTTACAATCGAACCACCTAAAACTGTCAAGTCAACTGTTACGGAATCAATATTCCATTCATCATCGGTAGCATGTACAACAAGATGTGCTACAGAAGCCCCTTCACCTACTACCAATCCTTCTTCCAAGGTCAAACTAACTAACACAGGGTCAGTATTTTCTTCAGATGTGACAATTGAAGGCGATAATACTCTGTCAATATATTGGGTTTCATTGAGGAATGCTGACTCGTTTTCACTACCATAATCAAGTTCAAAACTTCTAGTGACACTTGAGACTAACCCTCTTAATGGCCCTTCATCAATAATTGAACCAAAAGCAGTACCTGATTCTTCTGAATCACCATAAAACCCGGTCCATTCTACAACATGGAAATTGTGATTATCTCTTGGATCATTTCCAACAGAATTAGCGACTATTTCTAGAACTATGCCATCTTGTCCGTTCAATCTGACATTATCGCCAATCATCATTGGAATTGGCACTAAGCCAGTTTCTCTTCCAACCGTGATATTACCAAGAGCTTGTTCCATTTCCGGTTGAGTTAGATTATTTTGAAGTGGAGAACGTTGTGGCCTTTCATCCCCACTGCTAGCATCTGGGCCTGTTTCTTCCCAAACGATTCGAACTGTTCTGTTATCCCAATGGCTGTTGACACTTTGATAATCCCAAGTGTTATTGTTATATGCACCAGCACCAGCTCCATCAAAGAAATTACCACCATTGATTCCAGTAATATTGAACCAAGATTCTTCGTGAATTACATTAACTTCGAATTCATCACCGGAGTAATTACTCTCCATCCCTGAAATCTCAATACCCTTGACTATGCCGAAAGTTCCCTGTACATCACCGGAAAGTGTTCCATCAATGTGGATATCATCGGTTACGGTTTGTCCGTCAACAATATCTGTTTCCAAATTGAAAATAGTTCCATTGATGACCATTGTAGCGTTTTCATCTTCATCTTCTGCACCAAATGTTCCATGTCCACGGAGATTTTCTCTGTGTTGAGTGCGATTTCCATCTTCCCATCTTTCAAGTATTTCCAGACCATCAAGAGAGATATCCATTCTAAATCCATCATCAATAATAATGAAGTCTCCCAATGCTTCAATTTGATTATGGCTAAGTTTTCTAACTCCGTTTTGATCCCATGTTTCAAACAAAAATACACTGAGTTCCGCATCTATATCGATTAGGGAAGATGATTCATTGGTTGAGTCAACTTGCATTGAACCTCCTGCTTCTAAGCGGATTCTTTCTGAATTTATTCCGTCTATCATACTGTGGTTAATCCAAGCATCACTAACATTAGCAATAATTTGAGTTATTGTGTCATCCTCTTCGGTTGTTATCACCAGATATCCCCAACCCCTTGCATCAATCACTTGAGAGGTTAACAATCCAGCTGTAATGGTTTCATTTTTCCAAATTGAATCTAATACAAAAGACATGTTTGTTGATTCGCCTTCAGTATTCTCCTCGGTCACCATCACGCCATCTCCTAATTCCCATGAATTGAGGACATTGCCGACTCTCTGTTGCCATCCATGGCCCTCAAAACTTAATCTAAAATATTGTACTCCATCTACGGTAGTATAATTTTGTAATAGGTCCCAAGAGGTAGTAAGTGTAATTTCATGATCTGCCATCGGTTGATTCCAAGTTCCGATGTCCATACTTCGTGTGAAAAAATTATTGCTGGTAGTCGC
>DAJY01000106.1:0-4124 GCA_002499015.1 Euryarchaeota archaeon UBA242 | reverse complement strand
TCTAATTCTGTTCCATTTTGAAGATGAGTTACTGCGGTTGTGATGTCGAATGTTGAATTACTTGAGAATTTTAACAAGTATGCATGGTTATTATCCGTTCCACTTTGACTTGTCCAAACAGTTGTGATTTCAACATTTAACGGCTCAACACCATCTGCATAAACAGAAAGTGGAGTAAGCAATAGAAGCCCAATCAGCACAATAGGAGTGATGCGCTTGGTCCCAGGCATGAACATAGGATTCCCGCACTCCCATTCAAAGCCTTTGTTGATTTGTGTTGAATAATGGCTAGATATCTAAAATATAACAAAACATTAGCGGAGCAACAATAGTAGCATCACTTTCAATTACAAATTTCTCCGTCTCAACCGAAAGTTTGCCCCAAGTTATTTTCTCATTTGGTGGAGCACCGGAATATCCCCCGTAAGAAGGAGTCGATTCCGAGATTTGACAGAACCAAGACCATAAAGGGGTATCTTTTTCCAAGTCCTGATTGAGCAATGGTACTACACAAATTGGGAAATCACCAGCGATCCCACCACCTAATTGTAAGAATGCTAACGGTTTATTGCATTGACAATACCATTCTGCTAAACTGGTCATATATCCAATTCCACCAGTGATTGTTTGCTGCTCAACTTTACCTTGCATTACTCTTGCAGCAAATATATTGCCTAATGTTGAATCTTCCCAGCCAGGCACGACCAATGGTAGATTTACTTGTGCTGCTGCTAATAACCACGAATTCACTGGTAATGCTTGATACTCTAACTCATCTTCTAACAAAATATCATAAAAGAATTGGTGTGGTAATTTTGATTGCCCAAGTTGACTACTTTTTTCCCAGCGGTTCATTATATATGATTCAATCTTCCTAAATGCTTTATCTTCGGGGATACAGATATCTGTCACCCGATTCATGTTGTTATTGAGTAAGTCAGCTTCATCTTGTGCTGATAAGGAGCGCCAATCATCAATCTTTTGATAGTGGTTATGAGCGACTAAATTGAATAAATCTTCTTCCAGGTTTGCACCTGTACAAGAGATTGCTGCAATATGTCCTGCCCTGATCATAGGTGCAATACTACGCCCGAGTTCAGCCGTTGACATGGCCCCGGCTAAAGTTAAAAATATCTTACCGCCAGATTCTAGAAATTGAAGTAATGATTCACTCGCTGATGCTAATGATCCAGCATTAAAATGGCGGTAGTGTTCTTTGACAAACATTCTCACAGACATTCTTCACTCCCCCGGGTTTTCTTCGTGATGGAGGAATCTGTCGTGGCTAGTTTTTTTAATCAGTTTGAGGTTTGGCATCACTCTTTCTAAGGCATCGTGGATTTGGTCTATTATCTCATTAGGATCGCACTTACCGCAAGTAAAACAATCGATTGCAAGCCATCCTTTTTCCGAATAGCAATGAGCAGTGACATGTGATTCATCCAATAACACAACTGATGCGAATCCTGGGGGAGAAGTAATCCCATCAAATTGTTCAACGTGGGAATGTACATCACTAGCATCACTATTTTTTACTGCATCTCGCATAACTTGCAACATCCATGAACCATCATCATCACCTTGCGGTGAATATCCAGTATAATCTAGAAAGATGTGTTTTCCATGTGGGATTAGTTGCGTCATTAAAATCCCCCCGTATAAAAATAATTTATAAACCTATTCTCCCTATTTTTACCCAACTGTTCGGATGTGGAATTCCATCTACCCTCATTTTTTGCATTAATATGATTTGATACGATTTTACCTGCCAGCATCGCTGCTGTGAATTGAGTTAGAGGAGAATCTAGTTGCGGGACTATTTCGTTTATATCCGCTGAGATAATAATTGCATTTTTTGCAGCAAATATGGTTTCAATCGTTTCAACAACTTGCCAATAGGAAAGTCCCCCTGGAACTGGTGTTCCAGTAGCAGGAACGATTGAACCATCCAAGCCATCAATGTCTATACTTAGATGAACTGGTCCCTCTATTGCTGCTAATGTATCCAACCATTGTTGCCAAACTAGGGCACCTGTAGAATGATTTTGAGTATCACTGGCAAAGAATGTGGTAATTCTCTCATCTGTACAAATTGTGTGATATTCTTCTTGGCTAAATGCTCTAATTCCAACTTGTAATAACTTACCAATTCCTAAATCAAGACTACGCGATGCTGCGCAAGCATGTGAATAAATCTCCCCACCTAATTCACTACGGAGGTCTGCATGTGCATCGATTTGAACAACGGTTAGTTTTGATAAATCATTTCCAAGCAATGGATGATTTCTAGCCGCATTAATCAGTGGCGGTAAAATTCCGTGCTCACCGCCCAAAGAGAGTGGAAAACAATCACCTGCATACCAAGGAAGAAGATAGTTGGAGATTCCATCTAGTTGTTGTAGTAATGTATTCCCTTCTCCATCCCAGGGCTCATTTGTATAAATCGAATTACCTGCGGGTAATTCCGTGTTTAAATTTCTGTCAAATAATTCAACTTGGCCACTCGCCTCAATGCAAGATTGAGGTCCTTTTGAAGTTCCTTGACCGTAGGAAGTGGTAAGTTCATACGGGATTTGCAAAATTACAACATCTACAGAGTCATTGTTTTCGGGAAGCCCGAGGAAGTTTTCTTTGACATACACATTCATCACCGTCTTTGTTCAATTATCATTCACTTAAAAAAAAGACTGTTGAGAAATCTCTAATCATATTCCAAAAAATATTTTTATTTCACTGTGAATTTGCTAAAAAAGCCGTATTTCATCAAAATGGGGCGAGAGGTTAATATGGGTTGGAATACAATACATAAAGGTAGTCGGGGGAGATTATCGGCAATGCCGTATCAATCCTGCGCGGAGGAATCATTATGGGAATGACAATGGGAGAATTGACAAGAGCTATTCAACAGCACATCGATATCGACATGGATTCGGAAGTTGCACAGGGAATGGCCGAACATGCTTTAGGATTCTTCGGGTTCTATAATAGGATTATTGATAACGCATTAGAACCTACAGACCGAAACTTGTTTTACATGTTCCAAGATTATGACCTACTGACTACCGAGTCTGAAGAAACAACACTTTGGGATGGCAGAGAATGGAGAATCCACTATTGGAAGTTCAAGCCTGATTTGCGTGAGCGTGTTGAAGCTTTCATGCAACGTAATCTAGAACCTGAAGTAATTGACCCATTCGCTGATATTTATGGTGGCAATGGTGCTGCAATATGGACAAAGGAAGCAGAAAGGGTCAAAAATCCGAATGCATTCAATGCAGAATGGTAATCATAATTACCGCAATTCCAATTAGGGTGGAGTTTAGAGGAGATTTTATGCGAGGTATAGCATTGGTAGTGATATTATTGCTGGCCGGTTTTACTCCAGCTCTGGGAAATTCTACAGCACAACAACCAGACATTGTTCAGGAACAATGGTACCATTCTTATCTGACGCTGACTCTTGATGTACAAGCATGGGCTGAAGATTATCCTGAAATCGTCTTATTGACCGTTGCTGGACAGACCGAACTTGGCAAAAATCTATGGGTTGTTCAAATCTCTGATTGGACTCAAAATACCAAACCAGATGGTACACAGAAAGAAATTGTTTACATCGATGGTGGGCACCATGGAAATGAGCACCTAGGAACCGAATTGGCATTCTTAACCGCTGAATATTACATCGAGGGTTGGGGAGCTGGAGATCAAGATGTCATTGATGTTCTTACTACAACTGAACTACACATTCTCATTATGTTGAATGCAGATGGCAATGATATTGACACCCGCTGGAATCTCAACCAAGTAGATTTGAATCGAAATTACGACCATTACTGGAATACCTGCCCGACGACCCAGCCAGGGAGTAGTGCATTCAGTGAATCTGAAACTCTTGCGAATTCAAATTACATGAACACGGTAGTTCCCGATGCAGATCTGTATGTAACAATGCATACCGGGGTTTGGATTATGCTCTATCCTTGGGGTAAATGGCCAGACCAGCCTTCCGATTGGGAATTATTTCACGGAATAAGGGATGAAGTTCACACAAATATCTCAGATATTCCAATTCAAAATGCAAATCAAGGATTATACCCAAATTGTGGAACCAGTAGAGATTATGG
>DAJY01000073.1:4458-12186 GCA_002499015.1 Euryarchaeota archaeon UBA242 | reverse complement strand
CCTTCAATCATCAATGTTTGAATCTCCATATCACCTAATCGATTTAAAATATTAGGTAAATCTCTAAAATCCTCTTGTAAAACAAGAGTTTCTTTTCCATCGGTTAGAACTTGACACTGTGCTGGTATTCTCGAATTAGGATCTATTACAATGCGCAAAGGTTGCTTAGAAGTTTCAACTCTTGATACCAATAGCGAGGGGTTATCGCGTATAATCGTCTCAACACCAACCAAGATAGCATCACTTTCTGCTCTCATTTGATGAACTAAATCTAAACATCGTTCAGAAGTAAAACGTCCAGCATCCTTACTTCTATCATCAACGCTACCATTGCAATCGACAGCCATTTTTACGGTTACGATTGGTTTTCGGTATTGACACCAATGTAGGAATGGTCTCATTTGGTCAGCTGCTTGACCTTCTAGGAGTCCAGACTTAACAGAGATTCCAGCATCTTGTAGAACGGTAATTCCTTGACCTCTAACGGTAGTGTTTGGGTCTGTGTGGGCTACAACTACCGATTTCACACCAGCCCACATTAACGCTTCAGTACACGGAGGTGTTCTGCCAAAGTGATTACAAGGTTCTAAGGTGACATAAGCAGTTGAACCATTAGGGGATTTACCTTTGGTCTCAGCATCATGGATTGCCATTTGCTCAGCGTGCAATCCACCAAGGTGATCGTGCCAACCTTCGGCAATGATTTGCCCATCCTTGACCAATACACATCCGACTAATGGATTGGGTGAAACTTTACCTTTTCCGCGAATCGCTACATCTAATGCTGCTGACATGAATTTGATATCATCATCACTCCACATAGTTGCGCCCCTATTGTCTGCCAATCTCTATCCTATGAAGAGTCATTGCTTAAAATAGGTAAAAACGGGAAAGGGTTCATCCATGTGTTTAGGCCGTGGTCAAACTATGGGATTAGTACATTGTATTGTCAATCCGGCCAGTAGAGATTTTCTTTGCGCTAAAATATGGCCAAAATTGCAAGCAAAAATTATTGCTTCTGGGTATAAAGTTGAAACTTACATGACCGAACGAGTTGGTCATGGTGGACACCTTGCTTATGAGATTAGACAGCGATGGGAATCTTCTCAACAAGGTGGAGAAAGTGAAGGAAAGCCACCACTTGTCGTAGCGGTTGGTGGTGACGGAGTTGTTCATGAAATCGCCAGCGCTCTTAGAGGTTCAGACATTGTTTTGGGTCAGTTACCATACGGTTCAGGAAATGATTATTGTATTGCCCATAATATTCCACGATTTGATTTGGATAAGGCTATTGAGATTCTAAAAAACGGAACAGATAGACGCTGTGGAGCATGGAGATTAGAAGGAGTTCCTTGTCCAAAAGAAGGGGACTATCCTGCACCAGAATCCAATGTATGGGATGGAGAGCCTACTGGTGATGGCAATGTCGTAAGGTGGTCATTCTTAGAAGCAGATTGTGGGATCACTTCTGATATAGGGAGGGCCAAGTTGAGAAGAGCCAAGTGGATAAAGGGTGCTAAGAAATACACCTATCTTGGAGTGACAACAATTCCGTTGTGGAAGAGAAGAAAAGTCGAAGTAACAATTGATGACGGCAAACCTGAGATTAGAGATTTTACTCTTATCTCGGTAACTGCGGCAGAAACCTTTGGTGGTGGCTATAAGATCAATCCTGGAATGAATCCAGTTAAGGAAAATGGTTTGTTAATATTCGCACCTCGTTTGAGTAGGATTGCTATGTTATCTCTAATGGGGCCTATCAAGAAAGGAAAGCATATTGGGAAATGGGGAATAACTCAAACACCTGCTAGTAGATTGAATCTCAGGTGTGTTTCACCCAATGGAGAGCCTAGCGATTCTTCTACTAAAATCACAAGTTATCTCAATATTGATGGTGAACCTGTCCTGCAATTACCTGCCAAATTAGAATGGCAATTAGATCAAATTACTGTTAGAGGCGCAAACCAAGTAGATTGGCAATAGTACTGTTCAAAAGGAGAAGTCAGAGAACTCTTCTTCTTCGGAAGAATTAGTAGTTTCTTGTTTATTTTCAGTCCAATTCTCAACTTCAGGCTGTTGCACTTTCTTGACAACCTTCTTTTTAGGTTGTTGTTGAGGCTTAGAACTTCCAGAAACGGATGATGAAAAGTGGGAATGTTTACTTGGAACTGAATCAGTATTGGAGATTACAGAAGACTGAGTGGTAGGCACTGTGGAAGTAACAGGGCTACTTCGCGGTGCTACACTTCTCGGAATCGAAGTGACTTTAGATTCAATATTTTTTGCTTCAGTAGTTATTACTACGCTTGAACTCTTAGAGCCAAAGTCAGAAGTAATTGATTCACTAGGTCCGGATTGCAAAGCACTATCCAAATCAAATCCAGTTAGACTGATCAAATCAGCAGTTTCCCTCTTAGCCGGTTTTAGACCTTCCTTTTTAGCCTCAACCGAAGCGTCTTTTCGCGCTTCAGCATTGCGTTCTTGTGAACTTTTCATCCCTGATGACTTTGCTTGTTTCATATCAGATTTAACTCTAGAAACAGCAGCCATCGCTTTCTTTCCGACCAATGTTTCCATCGAATGAGAAGCACCTTTTGCAGCTGCAATCTTGGAGAACATGAACATAGTAACTGCGCCACCGATTCCGACGATTAGGATGAACATGATGAAACCGCCACGGCCTAGGATTGGAACATCTCCCAAAACCCATTCATCAGAAGAATCTCCGCTTGATGTAATAACCGAATCTTCTAATTTGATTGAAGTCACCATCAAGTAAACTGATTCTATGTTGCTCTGGCCGATTTTCATTTCACAGTTTCCGTTTACTTCATGAGATGAAGAGTAATATCCAGCCGACATTGTTTTGTTTGTGTCAACAAGGTATCCTTCTATCTGTATCGGTTGATGCCATTCTCCAAGTGCTTGCATTCCGTAAAGAATATTTTCAGTTGTCGGGATGAGTCCCAGAACAAACCATTTTGAGCTAGAATCACTATCAATTTCATCTAGGTCAATATTTCCAGCTCCAGTCTCTGGATACAAAGGTAAATTCCAATTCTTTACTTGAATGCGTGGAATTTGCTCTCCATCAACACCTACAGCTTCGTTCATACTCATTGATTTTATTGCAACGGAGACTGTTACAGCAAGATCAAGGTCCTTTGCCCCGTTGAGTGAGTCATGAGTTTCGTAGAAGTGGCTTGCAGCCATATACCCGGTGAATTTAATCGGATTGCCACCATTGTCAAGGGTTCTAGTATCATCACACCCGACAGGTAATAGTTCATCGAAGGATTGTTTTTCATCACCTAGAGAACTTGTAGCAGATGTAGATTCAGTTGAAAAATCAACTTTTACTTCACCATCGCCTTGACCCCAGCCAGCGGTTGTTGGAGATAAACAACCGGCCAAAAGCATGAGGGACAGAAGATATAGGGCAACAAGACCTCTGCGCATATTGTTTGCAGAACGGCTTCAGTTTGAGAACCCTTGCTTCAGATTTACTGTAAAATAACAACATCACAACGACAAAAAAGGAGGCGCAGACGGAGAGATTCGAACTCCCGTGCCACAAAGGGCACCGGATTTCAAATCCGGCGCAATACCAGGCTATGCGACGTCTGCAGTGGTTGTGCGAAGAGCCTCCCTTTCATCCCCTTTTCGGCTCAACGCGTTGGCCAGGCAAGGTCAGAATGGTCACTCTTCATCCTCATCGGATGAACGGACATTTATTGCAATTGCTGTCAAGCCAAGTGCTGAGACTGCCATAGCAACACTAAATCCGGGCATTCCAGGTTTTTCTGGTAAATCGTTTTCAGCACTGTATAACTCTTCAACATCGGAAATAAAATCTTCAACATGCCAATCATCTCCAATCCAAGCAATGCGTGGTTTTCGTTGATTATCTAGAATATAGGTTATCGTTGAATGCCCAACTTCAAATTGATCTGCTGGAGTTGCTCCCTCGCAGGATAACTTGTCTCCATCTGCCCATTCAAATCCATCATCACACATGCAATGTTTACCTTCACCTTGACCCATTTCCCAACCATTGCCACTGCATTTAGTAATTTCACTTTCATCACTATGCTGTTGATTTGTTTGGTTTATCCACACGTTGCCAGAATTTTCACAGTTAACTTGCTGGCTATGATTTGTGGTCATGTTAGTTGTGGAGTCATGGCAAATCATTTCACTACCAGGAATCGGTAGATATGAAAGGTTAGAATTTGATGCAGCCCAAGCGACATGGTCCGTATCTTGACCCAGTATTACAGAATCAATTCCAATTGGACTTTCTTGCCAAGATGAATTAGTTTCATTCCAAAGGTATAGAGCCCACCACCATGAATAATCGGAAGGAGCATCAACTTTGTTGATTCCATTTACAGAAGTTCCCCATGTTTCATGGACTGAATAGTTGAGTGATACATTATGCATTTCCAATGTTGATTCAGTTAAATTCCACCCTGTTGCATTTTCTGAAGGCAGCGTTTGTGTGTGCCCATCAAGTAACATTGTAGTATTATCAGGGTAAACAATAGAAACTTGATTTTCCATTCCTTGACTAGAATTAATCGATACATGAGCATCGATTACCTCTTTAGCAACAGCAACCCCAAAAGAATCCCAAACCGTTTGTAAAATCTCTTCCGAACCGGTAAGATGAGGCCAATTTACATCATGAATCTGTGTGTAATTATGAAGAACTTCAGGTGTGTCATATGCAGGGTCTACAGTAATGGAAATAATGCCAACATCATCGGCAATATCGGATGAAAGTCCCGCTTGCACCGATTTTAGATTTTGAGTAATAACTGGGCAAACAGAAGTACATCTTGTAAAGATGAATGAAACTATCAAGAGGTCGCCTTGTATAGTGTAAAGAGAAACATTTTCTGAATGAGCGTCTACTAATACGAAATCATCAACTGCAGTTCGGCCTAAAACATGTCCTTTGTATGCTGAAGCAGTAGGGACGGAAGAAATCAGCAAACATGCTACTAGCGTAACGGCAATGACAAATCTACTGTTCATGACCAAAGGGGCTTGAAGTCTGTTGATAACAGTTGTTGACTATTACTTCGCTTAACGAGTAGCATAATCCCAGTTAGGAGTACACCATGCAGGAAGTCCATCAACACCATCTGGGTTTGACAGACCAATTCCGAAAATCATCAATAATACGAATAATACTGGGAACATTGCTGTTCTGAAATAGATGCTTGGGTCTCCTTTCAAATGCATAAAATATGCGCCAATTCCGTATCCTTTGATTATTCCAACAACTATTAGAATCGCCCAAACCATCATCAATGGGACCTTGATATCCGTTCCAGGTATTGTGTCAAAGAACACTGCTCCGATTTCAAATAATGTGAAAAACATTAATACAAGAAAATTCCAGAAATAGATGTCCATTCCAGTATTATCCTTAAGCCACTTTTCTAATCCAATTACTTCATGATCTCCCATTATTTTCACCTCAATACAAATAGAATGCTGGGAAAATTAATACCCAAGCCAAATCGACAAAGTGCCAGTACAATCCAAAGTACTCGATTCCTTGTGCATTATCCTTATCATAGCCAACAGTATCAGCTTTGAATACAAGATAGATCATGATAAGCAGTCCAATGAAAACGTGTAATCCGTGTGCTCCAGTTGCGATATAGAATATCGAACCTGCTTGAGATGTACTAACGGTAAATCCTTCAGCAACTAAGTGAGACCACTCAACCAATTTCAATACGATGAACAGTGAACCTAGTAGTAGGGTTGCGAACAAGAAGTTTCTAACAGTTCTCTTTTGGTCAGGGAAAATAATTTTCATTATTGGTTGTGGAATAAACTTGGTAATGAAATTATCAGGGCGACTCCAATCATGTGCCTTTGCAGTCTTTAGAGCAATGACAATAGTGTAAGACGAGATAATTAGGGCAAATGTATTGATTCCTCCAGGAAGCATAGTCCAGAAGTCTCCAGTGCCACTTGCACCACCTGGTCTCAAATAATCAGAAGCGGTCATGATATCATAGCCGGTTGCATCAGCAGCACACATATCATTGTCCCATGCCCACTTTGTACACCATCCAGTACGCATACGTAGGTATGATGAGAAGAAAGTAGCGAAAATCATTATTTCAGACATGATGAATACCCAAATACCAGCCTTGCGAATGTGTTCACCTTCAAACGGTGCAGAAGTAGCGATTTGTTCTCCATGTCCATTGAATGGTAAATCCTCCCACCACCAATTTGCTACACCTATGATGATGACTAGTAGTCCGGTTACACCGATTAACATTTCACCAATTACTGCATCTGTTCCTGTTAGCAATTCGGTAATAGTATTTGAAAAACCAGGGAATCCAATCATGAATAGCATGATACCAAATGTGAAAACAATCGGTGAAGCAGAGCCATGATGTTCATGTTCATCATCACCGTGTTCAACATCTGCTCGTAGTGAATTAATCAAACCACCAATTCCAATGAATGAAGCGAAAATAATACTCATTACCAAGATAGTGTTTCCAGAGACCTTCCAATTGAGGTAAGATAAATGCGCATCCACTTCATGATGGTGCGCTTTTTCCATTTCTAAGTATAATTCGTCATAGTGATCACCTTCGATAGAATGCCCAGCAGCAACTGATTCCTTGTATTCATCTTCAGCGTGATGGTAGAGATCAACCGCATCCATGTATTCATCATGAGCAGGTCCAGCAAGAGCAATACCGAGAATACTGAAAGCAATAATTCCGAAAGTAAGGAATCCTCCAGCGAATAGTAAAGCGCGCACCCAAACTGAATTTTCTATATCCGCTCCGTGGCCGCTCATACATCCACCTCCTTTTTCTTAGCAGTCCACAACTTATCGCCGAGACTGGTTTCTGAATGGTGTCCGAATTCGACGTTCATATCGCTCTGAGTCGGGTTGATGTCGAATGAAGGCGTAGGTGGAGGGGAGGTAGTTGACCATTCGAGTGACCATCCACCCCATGGATCATTTCCAGCAGGCTCTCCATGTCGAGTAGAGCGAATTAGATTCCATACTAGAATCAATTGACTTAGTCCAAAGATTATGGCAAAGATGGATATTACCATGTTGTATTCGGCAAAGCCACTCTCCACGGTATAGGAGTGGGTTCTACGAGGCATCCCCATTATTCCAAGTGCATGCATTGGCCAGAATGTAGCGTTATATGCGGTGAATCCAATGAGGAAGTGCCACATTCCAAGAGTTTCGTCCAACTTCTTGCCGGTTACCTTAGGGAACCAATAGTACAATCCTGAAAAGAGTGCGAATACAGTACCACCGATGAACACATAATGGAAGTGAGCAACTACATAGTAAGAATCGTGGAAGTGGGTGTCAAGTCCTGAAACAGGCAAGAACATACCAGAAATACCACCGAGGGTGAATGTGATTAGGAATCCGAGTGCCCATAATGTATGGGCCTTCATTACCAATGAACCGCCCCATATAGTTGCTAACCAATTGAATATTTTAGCGCCAGTAGGAATCGCAACTGCCATTGTTGTTATCATGAAAATCCCTCTCCACATTGGGTCCATACCGGATGTTAGCATGTGGTGTCCCCACACAATAAATCCTACAATTCCGATTCCAGCCATTGCGATGACCATTGATTTATAACCGAAAATAGAACGTCTTGCCGAAGTTGCTAAGACTTCAGAAATAATTCCGAAAGCAGGTAC
>DAJY01000073.1:3935-4189 GCA_002499015.1 Euryarchaeota archaeon UBA242 | reverse complement strand
CCGATAATGAATGCTGGGAGTGACATATAGAGCATGAAAACAGATACGAATACCGACCATGTGAACAATGGCATCTTCATCCAGTCAACACCCTTTGCTCGCATAGTGAATACGGTTGTGATGAAGTTAACACCACTGAACGTTGAAGAAGCACCGAGCATAGCCATACCGGCGATGAAAGCAGTAGTTCCAACACTTGAGCCATACTGTGACATCGATTCTCCAAGAGCGCCAGCGGTCAGTGAAGAATATGG
>DAJY01000073.1:1256-3759 GCA_002499015.1 Euryarchaeota archaeon UBA242 | reverse complement strand
AGCATCCACAATGCCAATGCATTGATTCTAGGGAATGCCAAATCCTTAGCTCCAATTTGTAGAGGCAAGACATAGTTCATGAATCCAGCAATCATAGGCATAGCCGCTAAGAAAATCATTGTTGTACCGTGTAAAGTGAAGAATGAATTGTATTCTGCTTCAGTCAAAAAATTGTTTTCTGGCAAAGCCAATTGAATTCGGAATAGAAGTGCTAGCACTCCTCCAACAAGGAAGAATGTGAAACCAAACAAGAAGTATAGAATTCCAACTTGTTTGTGATCTGTTGTTGTTAACCATGGTTTGATGTAAGCAAAGAACCGATTAACGCTGAAAGTTTCAGGAGAACGGTTGTAAAAGACCCACATCAATCCAACGAGGACCAGGCCTAATGAAAGTCCAATAGAAGTGACTAGAATTACTAAAGAACGTGCTGCAGGTGCTACTGCCCCGGCATCAATACCCATGCTTGTCATGGTGGCTTCATTCCATTCATCGCCACCAGAGCCGTCTCCGCCATTAACTGCGTTTCCATAAATGGTGAAATCAACTACAGCCTCTGAATCAGCAGGAGCAGTCCATTCAAATTGCCATTGACGGACAGTATTTGCTTCAACTGTATGAGTTAATGCTCCATCCTTTTCTTGAGATAGAGTCGGATCCAGTGAAGAAATAGTTCCACCATTGGAGATGATCCTAAAACCACCCATTCTACCGTTATCATCTGTAGCTCTTGTCAAATCATCATTGACAACTGTTACAGTAAATGAATAAGTTTCACTTGCATTGAATACTGCAGGGAGTCCATCAACCAACACTTGTGTGTTTGAATTTGCGCCACCGTGACAAGAACACCCGCCATCGGCTTGACTTCCAATTCCACCCGGCATTGCGGTATAGGATGGTATTGCAACCAATGAAACCATTATCAGGCCAAGTAGCACTATTGCTCTTGTTCGCATCAATGCTCACCCCCGCTTGAACCTTCAGAGTCTGAGGTCAGTTTTATTCCAACATCTTCATCACATGTTTCGCCATCTCTAGCGACAATGTCGATGTAGCCTACCATTTTAGAATGACTTAAACCACAATATTCTGCGCATCTAATATCAAATGTTCCAACTCTGTCAGGTTCGAAAGTCATCACAGTTCCACCTTCTAGACCAGGTACAAGATCTTCTTTTGCACCCCATTCTGGGAGCCAGAAAGCGTGTTGAACTCCGGCATATACAGTATTTGATTGGTCATGTGGTCTTGAGAATAAAGTTAGAACAATATCTTCATCGCATGGAATAACCAAATGTTCACTAGCGGCGGTTGAAAGTTGATGGCCGACAGGTAAATGTTCCCATGTGTGGAGTAGATTTCCATCAGCATCGGTTACTTTGACGCTTTGATAAACATAATAATTACTTGCTAGAGCAATGCTAGTAGAATTTGATTCTAGGTCAATTGCATAGTCTGTTGTTTCCCCGTCTTGAACGACAGTGGCATTAACTGCTGAAGAGCCTAGAGTCTCGATGGTAAGAGTGGTTGAACTATCTTGCCATTCAACATTGACATGGGTTATCCTTGGATCATCTTCCCAAGTCAATTCTTCAACATAATCGAATTCCCAAAACCATTGTTTGCCAACAATATCAACATCAAAAGAGTCTTCATCAGCAGGGATATTCCAAACGGTAGAACTAGAGGATGTTGCAAGTACAGTCAGCCAAACAATAAGTATTGTTGGAACTACATAAAATGCGATTTCTAGGCGAGTATTATGTCTGTCGACCGGAAACGCACCAACTTCAATGTGGTCGGGATTAAATTTTTCCGAATCAGGTTTAGCGCGGTAGCGTAAAATCGAGTAAAATAATACACCAAAGGTGATTATTCCTACGATGTCTGACCAAAACATGAACTTATCATATAGCACAGAGAAAACAGTGTCTTCAGCAATCATTGTTCCACCTTGTTCTAACCCCCGCGGAGGTTTAACTTAAGCATTTGTTGAAGTCAACATAAAACTATATTAATTTCCATTGGCAATTAATTGCCCACAGCACCCTTTTATTCATAATTTTTCAAATGAGTTTAGTAAAACAGTATAGCGCGAATAAAAGACCGCCGGGTTTGATAATAACCGGCGGGTATTATCGGGCTAATAACCGTTATAACAAGGGTTCTTTGACTAGCATATCTGCGCAATGCGTGATGGAGTTATCCGGATGTGTTCAAACCACCCTCGACGGGAGAGTTTTACTGGACATTGAAGTGCAACCAGGTTCCAGTCGGCAAGGAATTGTAGGGATAAATAAATGGCGTTCCAAATTAACGGTCGCAGTCAAAGCAGAAGCCCAAAAAGGCAAGGCAAACGAAGCAGTTTTGCATGTTTTGGCCAAGTCACTATCATTGACAAAAACAGATTTGGAAATCGTTTCTGGACAAATATCCCGAACGAAGAGAGTCAGTGTCAAATCTATTACAATCAGCGATTTATTGGCACGATTGAATGATG
>DAJY01000073.1:0-965 GCA_002499015.1 Euryarchaeota archaeon UBA242 | reverse complement strand
TTGGAACAAAACTCACTTGGAATACCGATAATAGTCGAAGGTAAAAAAGACACAGAAGCGTTGAGAGAACTTGGCTTCACTGGTACCATTGAACAGTTGAATAGAGGATGGGATTTAGATCGCTTTTGTACCTATTTATTAGAGACTTATGGCACTAGAAGTAGTGAAGGTGGTGCGGTGCTTGAATTGTTGATGGATTGGGATAGAACCGGTACCACATTGCAAAATAAACTACTTGTAAAATTACAATTCTTAGATATAAAAATTAGTCAAGAAGCTAGAAAAGTTATCTCGCGAGCACTCAAGCCTGAAACTAAATATGTTGAATCGTTAAATTCAATCGGTCTTGAACAATTTATTCAGTAGCGGGCTTCGGCAAGCCATCTTCCTTGACAGTGTTTAGGACTACGTGAGTGAAAGATCTTGTTACTCCATCTAGCGTAAAAACAGTCTTGGTAAGGTCATCTAAATCTGCACGATTCTTTACTCTCGCCAAGACCATGGAATCCCAATCGCCTGTTACATCGTATACTGCAAATACTCTCGGATCTGAAGATATTACTTTTTGAACAGGAATCATCTTGCCCTTTTCTATTCTTAAACCGGCCATTATAGTCATACTCCAACCAACCATTTCGGGGTCTAAAACAACTGAATATCCCTTTATTACTCCATTCTTTTCAAGTCTCTTCAACCGGTTTGTAATAGTGCCTTGTGCAACCCCAACTACCCTTGCTAACTCTCTTTGAGAGGCTCGAGCATCCTGTAATAATTCAGCTATAATTGCTCTGTCGGTATCATCAAGTTCCATTTGGCTCACAACCCCTCGCTCATTTCTCATCGCCTTCAACACTTTGTAATTGTTTTTCTTGTTCCTGTTGTGGTGATGAAAGTCGTAAATGTTGCGTCCAACCACCCAATTCCTCAATTACCATCGTCAAAGAAAAACTCAAATCGTCTGGATG
>DAJY01000065.1:3406-13466 GCA_002499015.1 Euryarchaeota archaeon UBA242 | reverse complement strand
TCAGAAGTAATGTCAAAACCGATTAATATGCCTGCATTGGTTGAACAAATTGGTAAACATACTCGTAAGCAATTTGTCCCACCACCCGCTGATGTAGATAGTGGAATCGGTGGTGGAGGTTCTTTTGATGTTGGAATGATGATGGGTGATGGTAAATGGGCTCTTCCAATGTTGAAAGGTTTGGTCAATCCTGAAAAAATCAATACAGATTTCATCAATGAAATAATGCAACAACTAGGAGAAGAAGGAATAGAAGTTGATGAGGAAATAGATTTAGCAATGATGTCTTCTATGCTACGAATTGCCTTGAACAGATTGGTAGGGGATGCGAGCGAAATTTCATCTCAACTAGAATCAATAGATGGTGGTGGAAGTGAAGCAGGTGAATCACAAAAGGGTCAATCTTCAATACCTTCATTCAAACAAATGAGCAAAGGCAAAAATACACTGGGTGGTGGAGCAAAATCATCTAACAATCTCAAACTGAGTTCTTCAATGGAAGATATTCTCCAAAACCAAGCAGATAATATTGAAGAAGAAATAATCCAAATAATGGATTCAATCCTCGACGAAGAGCCAGATTTTATTACTATCCATGAAGATGAGTTTAAGGTTAAAATTGACCCTCAGGTTCTTAAAATGACGAAATTAACAATCGAGATTGTACATGATTTGATGTGGAGCCTTGGCCGCCCAGGTGCAGTTTCAGATTTGACATTAATGACGCAAATCGAAGATGCTGCAAAATTAACTAGAGAAGTGCTTGATTCCCTGCCCGAATTGGAGGAGGAAGAATGAATGTCCAAGAAAGAAAGATGGCATTTGCCTTTCCAGCCTTAATCATGGCTCTATTCGTCAATTATCTCGGATACGCATTCATCGTGCCAATTTTGCCAGCGTGGCAAGATCAATTTGGTTTCAGTGCAACTCAAGCAGCATTATTGATTTCAATTTGGGCAATTCCGATGTTTCTATTGGGTCCACTAACAGGTCGCTTGACCGATAAAATTGGTTGTGGTAAGATAATTCTAATCTCGTTAGTTCTATTGTCGGCTTCTGCACTGATGTATCTTGTAGCAACAGAAGAATTACTACCTCGTCCATTCCTAATTCTCGCAGGAGCAAGATTAGTCCATGGCGCATCAGGTGCGGCAATAATGACGGCGTGTCTAGCATCAGCATCACAATTGTGGCCTAATAAATTCGGAGAACAGGCTGGAAAACTAATCGCAATGGCAGCGGTTGGGGGTCTATTGGGGCCAGTTCTCGGAGGAGTTTTATTCCAATACTTTGGTTCGGCCGCCTTCGTTGTATTGTCACTTGTAACCCTTATTGCGGTTCCTTTAGTCTGGTATTCCTCCTCAATAATCGGGGATGCGCAAGAACCTGCACAAGGTAATGTTTCATTGAAGGTATTCATCACTAACCCTATTTTGCTAAGAGTTGGAATCTTAATTGCAATAACCACGTTAGCAACCGGTGCTTTGGAAGCCGGAGGTCCGTTATTCCTTGATGACAAATTGGGTTTGAAACCAGCAGCGATTGGAGGTGTATTATTGGTAATGGTATTCACTCAGGGCCTCGGTTCATTGTTTTGGGGTAAATTGGTCGACAAGAATGGTCCTACCAGATATATGCTGATGGGTTGGATAGTAGTTACTATTTCTTTGGCCTTGGTTGGAATATTGGGGTTCAAACTATCAGGCAAAGAAGCGGTTTTCGCGATGATTCTAATGCTTGGAATATACCAATTCGCGATTGCAGCAACTCAAATACCAATGTTGACTATGATAGATGCTGCTGCTAACCAAGCATATGGTTCAGGTAACCCTGGATTGGCCTTTGGAGCATTTGGTACTGCTTGGGCTGCAGGAACAATTGTTGGACCATTAATAGTTGGACCAATGTATGACTTATCCCATTCATGGCCGCTTTCTCTAGGTCTTCTATGCGTTCCAGCATTGATTGGTTTTGTGATGACATATAAAAACCAAGATTTACTCACTGAATGCTATAATTCTGAAATGAGTACTCGTCTTGAGTCGGAGTAATAGTTGTTTAATCAACTAAAATAATAAATCCCTAATGCAATGAATGGGGAAATAAACAAGAATTTTGTTAATGGTTTCCACCACCATTTCTTTTCCATTTTTTCCAAATTAACAGCATCTGCGGCAGATATAGCAATCATTTCAGCGAATTCTGCTGTAGGGTCCATATCTATTTTTAGATGTTATTGGATATCAATGTTTGCAATACAGGGCTACAACCGATGCATAGGCTTGAAGGAGACCTCCTTCTGCGCCAACATGAGGCTGTAACATGGAACAAGGCGACTTACCAGTTATTCACGGCGCGGATTGGCGTCCACGCAACTCTCTCGAGTTCATTCAACAACTTCATACAGATACTGCTAGAAGTGAAGTGCTTCGCTTTGTAACGCAGCGTCACGATGGCCATTTATTCCTCGTCGCTACTGTTTGGGATCACATGATTGGTAATGAACCAAAACAATTTGAAGGTCCTTCATGGCATAACTTTAGCAGTCGCTTTTTGGTAGCATTGGATAGAGCAATGAAAGCACAAATAAATTCAAAGATGGAAGGGCAAGGAGATGTGGAAGTTATTCCGCGAAGAACTCTCGATGAATTTTTAGACAGAAGAAATACACATTTTATTATTGATATGCGTTTGACATTAAGGCGCTTAGCACATTACATGTCTGTAACTATTGAACAACGCCTTGAGTGGCAAAGATTGATGGAAAGAACTAGATATTTGGACGACCAATTAAAGATAATTTCCACTGAAGGAATTGAAACTCCAGATGGCAGTAAATTTGGTGGCAAAGGCTTTCGTTCAACATGGCAGGAGGGAGTTGTTGCAGTTGCCACCGCCTTAAACCGTCAAATCGATGCGCCACGAGGATCAACTCCCGGTAATGGCTATGACGGAGATTTAGTTGCACCTATGATTAGAGATATTGGTCTTGGATTGGCAATGGGGGATACGCCTCTTGATGTAATGGCAGCAAATCTTGGAAAAGCCGGTTCTAATCAAAATGGTGGCTGGGAAAATGCTGGTGGCAGAGATTTACACGTTGGCGCATGGCATGTAGGTGTTCTACCTCCTACTGCACCATTGCCTATAGCTAGCGTTACGATGACTGGACTAGCATTTGCCGCATGGAGGCAAAATTTGCAAAGATTCCATATTGCTTGTATTGGTGAAGGTGCTTCATCATCCGGAGAATATTGGGAGGCAATGAATCTAGCAGGGGCTAGAGGTCTACCAATTTGCTACATCTTACAAAATAACCAAATCGCTTTGGATACCCCTCCCGCAAAACAATCAGGAGTAGAAGTTTGGGCTGATAAAGCAGTAGCGATGGGATTCCCATCATGGACAATCGATGGTTCAGACCCAGCATCTTGGCATGCGAGTACTGCAGTTGCGCGTGAATTCACTCTAGAGGGCGGTGGACCTACAATGATTCATGTGGAAACAATGCGTGGTTGTGGTCATGCCCATCACCACGACGATCTTTATCTCGGAAGTGAAAGCGGAACTCCTCCGGGCTATGTGGACAAAGACTTACTTGCGTACTGGAAAGCGAAAGACCCGATTCCAACACATCGTCAACTTCTTGTTGACCTAGGAGTAGAGGAAGATGTATTGCTGGCAATTTCTCTTGAAGAACAGCAACTTGTTGAGGATGCGCGAGGAGACCTTGAGGATATGGAATGGCCAAGTCCAGAGAGTGTGACCAAAGGAATTACTTCCCTTAATGATGCAGATACTCACCAAGACCATCTGTCAAGAATTAATGGGACAGAGGAACTACAGTTGCTTGATTCTCCACTTGAAGTTGGACAATGTACCCTACAATATTCTGAAAGTGGTGGTTGGACCTATGCACGTGCTATACAACAAGCGATGGTCGATATTGCAACTCGTCATCAAGAGAACTGTGTCTTCATTGGAGAAGATATGGAAGTTGCCGGTGCCTTTGGAATGAATATGGCATTGAAAAACGCAGGCCATTCTGATAAATTGATCGACATGCCACTTTGTGAGGCGGTCATCGTCCACACTGGTGTAGGCGCTGCATTATCTGGAATGAGGCCAATGATTGAAATTCAATTTGGAGGGTTTGCTGCACTTGGCTATAATGCGCTCATCAATAATGCAGCAATGCTTCGTTGGAGATGGGGGGCAGAGTGTCCAATGACTATTCGAATACCACTCGGAGGTAAAACTCGCTCAGGGCCTTTCCATGCTAACATGATTGAGGCGTGGTTTGCTAATGACCCTGGATTAGTGGTCCTAGCACCAGCAACGCCACAAGATGCATATGACCTTCTGGTGGAGGCAGCAGAATTGAATGACCCAGTATTGATGCTTGAACACATTGGATTGTATGGTTTGAGAGGCGGTCTAACTGGATGGGGTCAAAATATTAATCAGATAGTCGATACCGAATCGGTAAAACAATCTATTGAAAATAATCAACCCTTTAAAATTGGTAAAGCCGCAGTAATCCGTGGTGGCAGGGATGTCACTCTGGTTACTTGGGGCTCAATGCTTCATGTTGCATTAAAAGCAGCACAGCAATTGGCTCAAGAAAATATTGAAGTTGAGATAATAGATTTACGAACTCTAATACCATTCGATGCCCAAACATGTATTGAATCGGTTACTAGGTCTGGTAGACTTGTTATCTTACAAGAAGGTCAATGGAGTGGTGGACTTGGTCATACAATACAATCTAGAATTTTAGAATCTTGTTTCTATAATATGGAATCTGCACCGGTTGTCATCGGTGCGTTGGACACTCCAGTTCCATTTTCCCCTCCTTTGGAAGATCATACAATACCTTCTCTTGAACACGTAATTGAAGTGCTGCGAACTACCTGTTCTTGAATCATTCAGACATCTCTTTTTGAGGTTTAATTCTCAAAAATAATTCAGCAGCAAGCCAAGCTCCAATGATAGTTGAAATAATATAGAGTGGCATGCTGCTATAAATTCCAGAGATCAAATTAGGTCCTATTGTTCGTGCAGGGTTCATACTTGCACCTGTAGCAGGGCCAAACATAAATGCCAATATTCCGACCCATCCACCAATCCATGAAGCAATAATTATTCTATTATTGCTTTTGCTAATAATCCATAAAATATTTGCCATCAAAACAAAAGTGATGAAAACTTCGATAAAGAAAGCACTTAGGTAATTATGGTTGGCTGCAATCGTTGTTGGTCCAGTGCCAGCACCAGTAGCAGAAATCGCTATGGCAGCGAGGATTCCACCAGTGATTTGTGCAGAAATATATGGAATAAGGGCATTTTTCTCTAAATCTCCATGTCTGTAAAAAGCAATGCTAACAGCCGGATTGATATGGGCTCCAGAGATTGGTCCAAAAATTAGTATTGCAGTTATAACTGCAATTGCAAATGACAAACATATAATCGGTAATGATGCGCCATAAGCAATACTTCCGCATCCCACTGCAACCATCAATGCGGTGCCGATTAATTCGGCTCCTGCGCGTTTCCACATATATTGTCCCTACAACTGGAGTATTATTTGGTTTTCCTAAACGAATAAATTGATTCGATTCTCACATAAATATCAAGAAGGAATGCAGATGACGGTTGAACATGGCAGAGGACAATAAGGTAATGGGTATACCCGAATTAATCCATTACAATACTCTTGCAGTTACAGGTTCGTTATTCATTGGAATAATCGCCTTCAAGTTTGGGGGGGAAAAGGTTGGTTGGAATAATCTTCCACTAACATTATTTGTTTTAGCATTGGCATTAGCCTTATTGGTGACATCTGCAGACTTTTTCATTAAAGGTGCTAAAGGGTTAGCCCAAAGAGCAGAGATACCAGAAGTTGTTATCGGTCTCACCGTCGTTTCTATTGGCACTTCGTTACCAGAAATAGTGTTAACTTCAATCTCTGCATTAGATTCCGTAAACAATCCGGGTCTTGCCAACTTTGCAATTAGTGGGATTTTCGGCTCTATTTTGGTTCAAATAACCCTGATTCTTGGAGTAGTAGTTTTGTTTAGGGGTATGAAAATTCGCCCTTCATGGCTGAAACGGGATGGTCTAATAATGCTCCTTTCATTATTATTACTAAGTTTCTTTATCTATACAGGGTACGAGTTAAATCGCATTGAAGGATTGATTTTAGTTCTACTCTATGTCGCATACGTGTCTTGGCTACTGCTAAATCGTAAAGTGATTAGAGAAGATGAACTGATAGACAAATCACTTGATATTGAGGCCACTGGTTCTAATTGGACTACTGCGGCATACATAGTTATGATTACCTTGGGGCTTTCATTTGCAGTTTTTGCTGCTCAACATCTAGTATCGATCGCAAATGATTTGGCAAAGTCAATGAATATCCCACATTCAACAATAGGCTCAACCATTTCTGGATTCGGGACTTCGCTTCCTGAATTGACTATTGCCTTGATGGCTGCTAGAAAAAGTGAGGGTGTGGCGATAGGTACTCTGATTGGCTCCAATATCACAGACCCATTATTATCAATTGGAATTGCTGCGCTAATTAGTCCATTGGCGATAACTAGTTCAGAGGCACCAGAACTACTACACTTCATCATTCCAACAACCATTATCGGTTCCACGATTGCAATTTTTATGATGTGGACTCAATATGAATTTAAACGCTGGGAAGGGTTAGTATTGATTTTATTTTATCTAACTTTCTTAGCAGTTCTAGCGGCAGAGTATTTAGAATACATCTCCTTTTAATAGAATAAAAGCATTCACCGGCTTATTGTTAATCTGTAATATTAACTAATTCCGGTGTTATTTTTGTTTCAATCCTCATAAGGGGGTTCTTGTTGGGGGTGTTATGGTCAACTTCCAACTTGATGAGATGCAGGAGATGTTGCGTGAACTCGCTCATGAGTTTGCAGTCGACGAGATTCGTCCTAATGCTGAGCATTGGGATTCCAACTCTCAATACCCCAAGGAAGCCATACAGGCTGCACATGAGATGGGTCTGCTAAACTTGCATATTCCTGAAGACTATGGAGGTCCTGGATTAGGTTTGTTCGAGGAAGTTTTGGTCAATGAAGAACTTGCTTGGGGAGATCCAGGGTTTGCTACAGCAGCCTATGCAACTTCCTTGGCCTGCGCCCCTATCATCACCGGTGGAACTGAAGAACAGAAGCAAAAATGGTTAAGAAAAGTTTCAGAAGATGGTGCTTTGGCATCATATGGTGTGACAGAACCAGGGGCAGGTTCTGATTTGGCAGCATGTACTACAACAGCAATTCGCGATGGAGATGAATATGTCATCAATGGCTCAAAGATGTTTATCACAGGGGCAGGATATGCTGACTTCTTCTTCATTCTAGCAAAAACAGACCCAGATGCCGGTTACAAAGGGATGTCTGGATTTATTGTTGAAGCAGGAACTGATGGTTTTACACTCGGCAAGAAAGAAACCAACATGGGGCAAAGATGTTCAGATACACGGGCAATTACATTTGACAATGTAAGAGTCCCCGTTGAGAATTTAATAGGTGGTTCTGAATCTGGTGGTTGGATAAATGCAATGAATGCCTTTGACATGAGTAGGCCGAATATCGCCGCACATGCCACAGGTTTGGCAAGAGCGGCGTATGAACACGCATTACAATATTCAAACGAGCGACATTCATTTGGTAAGCCATTGCATAAGCACCAAGCAATACAATTCATGCTTGCAGATATGAAAACTAAAATCGAGGCTAGTAGATTATTGACTTGGAAAAGCGCTTATGAAGCAGATAATGAGATTCGCAATACTGAGTCTGCTGCACATGCTAAGAGATTTTCAGCCGATACAGCAATGCAGGTTTCAACTGATGCAGTACAAATTTTCGGCGGCTATGGATATTCGGAAGAATATCCGGTTGCACGTCTTATGAGAGGTGCAAAAGTTATGCAAATTTATGAAGGTTCATCACAAGTTCAGAGAATGATTATTGGACGTGAAATTACTAAAGATTTCTAATTTTCATCGTAACCCACGAACTTTATCGGCTTCTCTATCCCAGTCATAAATCATCTTTTCAATGTGATTTTCTCTCATCTCTTGTTCTATTAATTCGCTTTCAAGGACTTTACTCTCCCTTTCAGCCGATATTGCACTATGGGCAAATAGATTTGCAAGTGCATCAAAAGCAGGATTACTATGATTAATAAGTGCGAACTCATTTTGCTGTAAATTATCCTCTTCCTGCTCCCAATCTTCGTCCCATTCACCGAAAGGGTCTTCTTGATTCAACATATACGATGTAACGATTCCCTCCTGTTGGAATATTTCTATAGTTGAAAGTCGCTTTCTCGGACAAACAATAAATTGAGCGAGTAATGGGATCTCCATTGCGGTAATTTTGTCATTTACCAAAGATAAACATAGGCTTACTAAACTATCTCCTATCGGTAACCGATATCCACTTCTTGCAGTGTGAATGCATATGTCAGCAACCATTGAATTATTGTTGCTAAAGTCTGATCTCCACGCAGCACCCTTGACCATAATCACCCAAGAACTAGTCCAATGTTTTGGGTCTGCCCCAGATTGGTCTTTTTTTATTGGTTCAATTTGAATGGCATTAATTTTGTACCAGCGTCTTGACATTCCTTTGACAAATATCTCAACCTTTCCGTATTCCTCATCATCCCATTGAAGTGAATCGTTACTTTCTACTGTATCTAATAACAACCGCATCGACCTAAAATAAGGGCTAGAGATTTTACTTTCGGATTGTTTCATGGATGATGATAATATTTAGGGTATTTCAAGACGCGAAGCTGTTCCACAAAGAAATCGATTAGATTCTCAGGGTTAATGGCCGATTACTCAAAGAATAACACTGTCGTGGCAACATCATGTCCAAGGGGATTGCGGCGATTATTTTGGCAGCGGGAGCATCGTCTCGCCTTGGCCAAGCAAAGGCGCTTGTCAGCATTGGAGATACCAATTTACTCGGTTTGGCCTATAGACGCTTACAAAATGCCGGTTGCTCTCCTATTGTTGTAGTGACATCATCTGAATTAGCATTTGATTGTTTGACTTCTGTACCAGGTGCTACAATCGTAATCAATCAATCACCGCAAGATGGTAGAACTGGAAGCATTCAATGCGGATTGATGTCATTATGTGGCGATCATGGTAGAACTCCAAGAAGAGTACTAATTGCGCCAGTGGATAGGCCGGGATGGAATGTTTCTATGGTTAAACAGTTAATGGAATCTAAGAACTCTTGTAAACCAGTAAGTGATGGTAGAAGCGGTCATCCAGTAATTCTCGTCGATGGAGATATTGAAGAAGTATTGGCTTCCTATCCAAATGAGTCATTGAGAGATATTGTTTCATTTGATTCAGTTCAGGTAGATTATCCATTGATCTCATTGAATATCGATACTGAAAATGATTTACAGTCACTATTGGAAAATGAACAAACACTTTTGAAAAACGACTGAACTATTTCAGTCGCAAAGTGTATGTGTGAACCCTGCAAGGAGTGACTATGACCGCAGCGGTTTTGGTATGGACATTATCACGTCTTGACCAAGGTCATTCAGTAGTCTTAGCCAGTGTGATTAGCACATCGGGTAGCGTTCCTGGTAAAGTTGGAGCCAAATTGGCACTTTCTGGATTTGATGAGCATGAACAATGGGTTGGCACCGTTGGCGGTGCAGGTCTTGAAATGAAGGTTTTGCAGCGCTGTAGAGAGTTACTAAAGCAATCATCAAAGCCAAGTGGAGAAGTGCTTACTTATGGTTTGCACAAGGGTGCGAAGGGCTATCAAGTGACACCTCTTGATTCGTTATGCGGGGGCCGAGTCACTCTCGCTATCGAGGTGATTATTGCCATGCCACATGTATTATTGATGGGTGCTGGACATTGCGCTAAGGCATTGGTAAATGGTTTTCAATCATTAGGTTGGAGTTATTCTATTCACGATACTAGAACAAACTTTGTTAGTTCGGAAGAATTCGTAAATTCAAAAGAATTACATTG
>DAJY01000065.1:1265-3272 GCA_002499015.1 Euryarchaeota archaeon UBA242 | reverse complement strand
TCTCGTTTTAGTGATATTTTGTTACTTGGCCATGATTGGACTGAAGATCAAGAGAGGTTGATTAGTTTGCTAACTATACTTGAATCTAAAGGTGAAATTGATTCCAACAGCAAACCAAGAATTGGAGTCATCGGTAGTAGAAGTAAGTGGCAATCATTTGAGTCTGAATGCTTGAAAGCAGGTGTATCTCAACAATCTTTGAATGAAATTCAATGTCCTATCGGAATCAACATCGGCGCAGAAACCCCTGAAGAAATAGCAGTGGCAGTAATTGCACAAATTCTATCATCACACAAAGGAGTAGACCATTCACAGCCTACTTGGAGAGAAAATAAAAGCTAAACTCCCCCTCCCTCTTTTTACCAAACTAATTCACTTAGGCAAGCGGTTGATAAGGGATAGCAAATCCGACAGCAATATGAACAACTTACATTCACATCATGAAAAGCGCTGGTTAATCCTCGGCATTATGAGTCTCAGCCTCATCATCGTCATGCTCAACAATGTCACACTCAATGTGGCACTGCCTAAATTGGCCATTGATTTAAACGCTGATAATACTCAATTACAGTGGATAATGGATGCATATGCGCTTATTTTCGGTGGAACTTTACTGGTTATGGGTTCACTGGGCGATAGATTTGGCCGCAGAAGCGCCTTACAACTTGGCTTGGTAGTTTTAGCAGGTTCAGCCGCTTGGGCTGCATTTTTTGCCGAAACAGCCGACCAAGTAATCGCCGCTAGAGCGATGATGGGACTCGGCGCTGCTTTGGTAATGCCAGCGACCTTATCGATTGTAATCGTTGTATTCCCTAAGGAAGAGCGCGGCAAGGCGATTGGAATATGGGCGGCGATGGCAGGCGTTGGCGCGCCTATTGGATTACTTGTCGGCGGCTATATCATGGAGCATTATGATTGGCAAATTGTATTTTTAATAAATGTGCCAATCATTATTTTTGCACTAATAATTGGCGCTTTGGTAGTACCTGAATCAAAGGAAGCAAAAACTACACCTCTCGATTGGATCGGTTCATTTTTATCAATTCTCACTTTGAGCGCAATTCTTTACGGTATTATCGAAGGTCCAAATTTGGGTTGGGCGAGCAATGAAGTAATCGCGTCTTTTGTAATCGGAATTGTCTCATTGATAGTTTTCATAAAATGGGAAAATCATACACCACATCCAATTTTACCGATGTCATTTTTTTCAAATAGAGGTTATTCAGTCGGTCTTGTGGCAATCAGTCTAGCATTTTTCGTTATGTTCTCATTCATGTTTATGCAGATGCTCCATTTCCAATTGGTAAGGGGTTATTCTCCTTTAGAAGCGGCCCTTCGTTTCTTACCATTGCCTTTGGGCCTGATGCCTGCTGCGGCTAATAGCGATAAATTAGTGGCAAAATTCGGCGTTAACCGTGTTGTCGGCAGTGGATTATTATTGGTAACTATTGCTTTGGCAATTTTCTCACAGGTTTCTATTGACACGCCTTATGTTATGCTAGCGCTTATGTTCCTCCTCCTTGGTCTGGGTATGGGCTTGACTATGGCACCTTCGACAACGGTTGTCATGGATGCGATACCAGCGGATAAGGCTGGAGTTGGTAGTGCTACTAATGATGCCAGCCGAGAGGTTGGTGGAGCATTGGGTATAGCGATTGGTGGAAGCGCTTTGAATGAATTATATCAGCGCAGCATAGTGATTCCACCAGGTTTGGAAGCGAAAGCTGAGTTGATAAATAATTCATTCCCGGCTGCGATAAAAATTGGCCAGGAGTTGAAGATGCAAGGTAATCCAGCCGGTGAGATACTTATTGAAAACGCACGTTTTGCCTTTATTGAAGGAATGCAAGCATCATCTCTTATCGCAGGTGTTATTGCTTTGACGGCATCAATTATCGCCTATCGAATGATGCCGAAAAAGATCAGTATCAGTGAAGATAAGAGTTTGCAACAACAAGAAGAATAAACCCGCCAAATTTGCTTAAAAAAGCGATAGGCTATCTGGTT
>DAJY01000065.1:0-1022 GCA_002499015.1 Euryarchaeota archaeon UBA242 | reverse complement strand
ATTCAATCATTGAAAACTTCGTTTCTGAAGTATTTCAATTCTTCAATAGACTCTAAAATGTCGTCAAGAGCGAGGTGGCAACCTTTCTTTTGGTAGCCTTCAACGTGAGGATACCAACGCTTTGATAATTCCTTAATAGTGGAAACATCTATCATTCTATAGTGTAAATATTTTACTAATTGCTTCATCTCCTTTTCCATGAATTTACGGTCATTCCAAATTGAATTACCACATAATGGTGCAACACCTTTATCGACCCATTTTGAGATGAATTGTAGCGTTTGCCTTTCTGCTTCCTCAAGCGAAACAGAATTATTACGAACTCTCTCCACTAAGCCACTTTGGTTGTGATGGCTGGTATTCCATTCATCCATATTTGCCAATAATTCTTCATTGACGGAGATTGCTAAATTTGGTCCTTGGGCGAGAATATTCAATTCACTATCTGTTATTACGGTCGCAATTTCAATGATGGACTCAGATTCGATGTCCAATCCAGTCATTTCTAGGTCTATCCATACCATACGTTGTGACCTTTCGTCCATGCTGAAGCCATGAGGCTTGACCCTTTCAATTAGGCGTAGTGTTGAAGAAGGGAACATTTGAGGCATAAGCATGTCCGATGATAGCATAGTTGATATTGCTGACGCGATAATCGTAATTGGTCCAAGCCCTAGCAAGAAGATGCTTGGTGCATTGTTATCAACAATACTTCTGTCATCGATTGTGCTAGGTTTTGCGATGGATACTAATCCCGATGTGAATAATGGAACAAGTGGAGAGGAGGCCGAGCAAAATCAATGGCGTTCTTTTTCAGTAGTATCACCAATTGATACTGGAATTAATGTATATCATGATCATTTCCGCAATAATGAAACGTTACCAGCATGGCTAGGTCAGCAACTAGGTGTTACAATTACTTGTAACTTGACGTTCGAAGGTTCATACCAAGAAAGGGTCGATGCAGATAGAGCGGGTTGCTGGGACTTGATTGGTTCTGATGATGTTGTTTACTTTGCAGG
>DAJY01000028.1 GCA_002499015.1 Euryarchaeota archaeon UBA242 | reverse complement strand
GGATTTACCTTAGTAGTCGCTTCAGCAGCTATTGCAATGGCTGTATTCATCAATGCCAAGAAACCTGAAGAAGACCAATAGTCTTCAAAGATTTGCGATAATTGTCGCAGAATCTAATTCAACTGCTTGTTCAATTCCTGTTTTTAGATTCTTTAGCATACCAGTCCCCGATTCTAGATCTCTTGGACCAATTATCAATGTATATGTTGCTCCGATTTTATCTGCCCAAGTAAATGCTTTACCGATTTTTCTTCCGCGTAATTCTAACTCAACCAATTGACCAGCATCACGAAGTTGTCTAACCACTTGAAGAACTGCTTGTGTATCGATGTTGAATGGAATTACTGCAATTAATCCTCTACCATCTTGTTGTCCTGGAACGACCTCGTCTCTGCCCTCTGCTTCGGCTTGTGCTTCAAGTGCCAGCATTACTCTATCAAATCCAAGTCCGAAACCACAGCATGGGTCAAGGTCTGCTAATCCAAAGAGATGCATTAGGTTGTAACTACCACCACCTAAGACTTGACCTTCGCCACCCAATTCTTCAACCTGAACTTCAAAGACCATTCCGGTGTAATAATCCAATCCACGAGCAACTGTCAAATCAACAGCTAAACTTGGGGGCGTTGCTGCTAAAGAAGAAACTGCATCTAAGGTGATTTTTAATTCATCAAGAGATTGCAAAGAAACTCCATCTAGTAAAGATAGTATTTCTCGGGCTGGTTCAAGAGTTTCAGCACCACCTTGTAATTGAGATAATTGGCGCAGTGGTTCGCTGAATGATGGGTCTATCCCATTGCTTGAAAATAATTTAGCAAGTCCAGCATCATCGCCTTTGTCAAGGAATCTCATAGCGCTTGCAACAGCCGCCTCCTTAGCCCCTTGTTCGATTTGATCTGACAAACCTAAACCGGTTAATGCATCCTTCAAGATTCCAACATGACCGATTCGTATTTGCCAATTCTTCAATCCGCAAGAATCTAACATATTGATTGCTAAAGCGATTACTTCTGCTTCTGCAAGTGGGCCTGAAGCCCCAACTAATTCGACTCCATATTGGAAGAATTCTCGGTAGCGACCTTTTTTGAATTCTTCATAACGATAGCATTGTCCGAAATATGACAAGCGAAGTGGCTTGGTATCCATTCTCATTTCTTCTGCGACCATCCTCATCACAGGTGCGGTTAATTCTGGCCTGAGTGTCAATGGTCGCCCGCCTTTATCCTCAAAGGCGTAAAGTTGTGAAATTACTCCCTCACCAGACTTTGCAGTAAACAACTCAAGTGACTCAAAAATCGGAGTTTGAACTCTATTGAACCCATGGCGTCTTGCTCTTTCCTCTAGCAGTTGCTCCAAAGCCATACGACTCTTCATCACCATAGGAGTGAAGTCGCGGGTACCTCGAGGCTTTTGCACCATATTGCAATCCAGCCGCTAACCGTTCATCACCTCTTCGCTTTCAAATAGCGCTAAAGAGTGGGTTTTGATAACCGCTTCCAACTAGTCACAATTGGAAAGCGTCGGTATCGGCCCACTGTATATCCAGACATACACTTCACGCGTCCGTAGGCAGTGTATAGGGGACTGAACACCCATTGTACTCTTCCATAATGTCTTGAGGGGGTTGCGAGAACCCTTGCGATTTCGTGGAAATGATATGTCGGTTGTATGTATTAAGAAACTCTTTCAACAACACTTCATTTTATTCTATACTATATTCAGCAAAAACACCGCCAAAGATTGACGCCAATCCTTTGAGTCCTTCATTTATTTTGCAATCATTCCAATCGTTTGAATCTGTACTAAGATATGGAAGTTTGATTCTAATTCTTTGGACACGTGAATCTTGAACTGTAACAAAATCATCGCTTGAACCTGTAAATTCAAGAGCCCATGCCTTTGCTTCCTCCATTTTTTCTTCAATTTCATAAAAGAATTCTCTTGCTACATCAAAATCAGCAACAGAATCTTCAATACCCCAGTTTTCTCCATTAAGGAAATGTGATATTGCAGATATTCCAATGAATATTCCCATTGATTCGTCCGGTATTGGAAATCCTATATTATTGTACAGAGCGTCAGAAGGGTCTCTTCGATTGCTATCCATCTGTGTTCGTTCAGAAAAACTTTCGATAAAAATTTGGACACCATTTGGCTTAAATCCATTCGGGAAAATCCTAACAAAACGTTTGTAAAGGTATGTTCCTCCTTGAGTATTTGGTCGGTTTTTATTTATTGATAACTTTGAGTTGTCATGATTCTCAAATGCTTTTAGAAGAAAATTTTCAAAACAATTGCCCAACTGTTTGAACTTCGGATCTGTCGCCCAGTCCTTGTTAAGTTTGTCAAAATAATGGCTTGTTTTAGGGTTCCAGCCTTTGAAGTGAGAGGGTAACAGGTCATCCATAACAACCGCTATTTGATTGATGGGATAAAGATAGTGATGGAAATTAATTTTCAATAAACCCTCGCGATACCCTCTCGTTTGATTTCCACGCGTCCGTACCGACACGACA
>DAJY01000031.1:4999-7110 GCA_002499015.1 Euryarchaeota archaeon UBA242 | reverse complement strand
TTTTGATTTTCAAAAATATCGCTAAAGGCATAACGCTGAGTAACAACATCCAATCCAAACGATTCTAATTGATCTTGTAAGTAAACTGCACCAGCCTCGTAAGCACCATTGCCTTGACCCGCCCACCTATCGAGATAACCAACAGCACCATCTGACAAATCAGATGGGTCGGGGGTTTGGTCGGTAAGATGGCTTAGGAAGTTGTAGGTCGTCCGGCCATTAACCACACCAGTGGAGTGACGACCACCCTCATCTTCTGAATATCCAGGAGCGTTCTCTCTTGCTACAGTAAGTGGATAATAGGCGACAGCACCCCCTGTTTCTTGGCTACTATTGAATGTAATATTTTCACTACCAATACTCATCACAGCACCACGGTCTGCACTAAGGTGTCCATCTTCAGCAATCCAAGTCGCCCAAGATTCATTGATTTCTCTAATAGGCCAATTATCTCTACCAAATTCACCAATAAAGATGAATGCCGTATTAGTTCTTGGCGGTGCTAAAACATTCAGTTGAACCGATTCACCTTGGCGTAAGTCCACTACAGTAGAATTGAATACAAACCCCGATGAAACATCTTTAATCAAATAAGGAATGAATGCAGAAACATCCTTTTCAGCAGAAATAGTTAGTCCTTGAAAGACACCACCGGTCAGAACTTCTGGAGTGATGACAACGTCATTCATACCAGGTGCATCATCTCCGCCATCTCCGCCAAAGCAACCCGACAATGGGGCCAAACACATGATGCCTACCAATAGCAAAGCGCGCAGATGTTTCGAGCCGAGCATGATGTTGCGTGAACCCACCCCTTCTCAAGTCTGCGCCTACTTAGTATCATCAACAACAATAAAATGTGACGCCAAGATGGTGTAAAAAGGAAACTAATTTACACAAAAAGGGGAATTGCTGTCAAACTAGCAAAGGTTTGATAAGGGTGCAAGACCAACTAATAACTGAGTAAAATGGCCATAATGGTAGAAACAATTGTGCACGAATTAGTACTTTGCAACAAAAGAAAGAAGTTAGCAAAGAAATCTAAGACTATCCCACAGCGAACAAGTTACCTTTGGGCTAAGACAGTGGTCTATGAAGAAGTAGATCAAAAATGCCCAGTTATCGAAGGATAGTTTGCTAGAGAAATCTCTTCATCAAAGGATTCGACTAAATCACAACAATTCATTTGGAACTGGTGTTTGGTCCATATGCAAGAATGCGTAAACAGCCCACCAGGTAACAATATCCCAAGAGTGAACTAAATTCGATTCACCAGTTGCATTATCGGTGACCATGTATTCTTCCATCGTTGTTAATTTGTCACAGGTCTTGTGGTAGCATGGGTATCCATCAACGACTCCATTCCACCCAAGCGTAGCTACGCCAATCTGTTGGAATGAATCATGATCACTACGGGCAGTTGGACTTTCATAAATAGCCACAGTATCTTGGTAATTATTGCCCCACAAAGGACTTTCACCACCAGTGGCCCATTCCTCCCGTCCACGCTCAATTTGGTAAGAAAGGTCAAACGCATCAGCACCAATCCATTCTGCTAAATGATACATTCCTGGTTGGTCAATAACATCACCACTGCCGTCAGGGCCGAGGTAAACAGAGAGTGCAAAATCACCTGGGTAATTGATGCCAGCCATATCGAGGTTGAGATAATTGCTGACCGTTACGCCGTCAGGGATGTCTCCGGCAAATGCACCAGATCCCCAAAGGCCTTCTTCTTCTGAAGACCACAAACAGAACACCATTGTTCGTCGTGCATCAAAGTCAGCAAGAACACTTGCTGTGGTCAATACCATTGAAGTTCCTGCTGTGTTATCATAAGCACCGGTTCTTGTTCCGTATCCTTGCTGCTCAAGTCCTGGAATTACCGCTGTAGGGGGCGTTGCGTAAGGGGCGATGTCAAAGTGCGCACCAAAGACCAACCATTCATCAGGATAAACTGTACCGGTTTTGTAGCCACAAATATTGACAGCCCACAAAGTTCCACTTTGGAAACGATGAACTTCAACATCTAAACCATAGCCAACCATAACGCCTTCAAAGTAGGTGATAGCATCTTCATAAGCAGGATTGCCATTGCCAATCCAGCGGTC
>DAJY01000031.1:3336-4720 GCA_002499015.1 Euryarchaeota archaeon UBA242 | reverse complement strand
GTGATGAAATCAACCCATTCATAGACGTCTCGTCCATTGAGCCATCCTCCACTTGCTCCGACTCCATTTTCTTCAGACAAATCATCGCGTTGGTCTCGAACAGTATTCAAGTGTTTTACAACAACAGCCCCTGCGCTGTCGTTAGCAGGAATAATCCATGGAAGAATTCCTCCTGCATCTTCGTTTTCAGAAGCCATAATCGCTGAACCACGGCTCATATCCTCGTGCCACATCATCCATGATTCATCAGCAGCACGAATCGGCCAATTTTGACGACCATACTCACCCATCAACAAAACAATATCATCATTTCTAGGAGGGAATAGTACCTTTAGGGTGATTTCTTGTCCACTTCGCAAGTCGAGAACCGTACCATTTTGAGCCCGAAGTGAACCAGGGTCTTGGAGGAAGTAAGGGACGAAGACACTCATGTCGGCATCGGCTTTGAAGGTTGTAGAAACCCATTCACCACCAGGAATGGTCATGGAGTTATTTGTTGAGCCACCTTCAACTTCAATTGAAAGTCGCTCTGAACTAGGAAGAGAAGAATCCTCACTATCTCCAAAACAACCTGCAAAGGTTGCCGAAAACATTAGTAAAACCAACATTCCAGCCCGGGTATAAGTTGAGCGCATATCCGCCCCACTTGCACGGCGTTGTTGAACCCAACGGTTACAAGTTAGAAACACCCCTCCTACAAGAGTGTTCTTCTTTCCAGTCACCGGAAATGAACTTCCAATAAAAGGCGAAGCGTTAAGGGGGGTTAATGAGCCGGTATATCCATGGCAACTGTCCATTTGGGTCAGAAGCGCAGAGTATTAGTCCGCGCAATTCCAGATACATATTCCGCTGCCCTAGCCAAATATTTTGGAACAGGTCCAACCGATTTGCCCCTTGCTAGAAAGCAACACGCAGCCTATTGTCAAACCTTTGAAGATGCAGGCTTGGAAGTAATTATTTTAGATGCAGACAACAACCATCCCGATTGTTTATTCGTTGAAGATCAAGCCATCATCATAGATGGTTATGTGTTATTTCCGAACCCTGGACATCCTTCAAGAGTAGCCGAACAACCACCGATAGCAGAATTTTTGACCCAGCAATATGGTTCTGATAAAGTACAACACATGAATTCAAATTGTAAAATGGATGGAGGAGATATACTCCGTCTTGGAGATTTATTTTTCGTTGGCCGTTCTAGCAGAACAAATGATGCTGGAATAGGGGTGTTGAGAGAATTAGTTGAAGGGCTTGGCCATGAACTAAGGGTAATCAATTTGCCACAACAAGCACTACACCTGACTAGCGTTTCTTCAACTCCAACCGATACAATTATTTTCACTGCAGAGGGCTATCTTTCCGAACAAGATTTCGGACAATTACC
>DAJY01000031.1:704-3134 GCA_002499015.1 Euryarchaeota archaeon UBA242 | reverse complement strand
TTAGATAATGGACAAGTACTCGTCGCTAAAGGATACCCAACAGTTCTCTCAGCACTAGAAGAATTAGGACTTAAGCCAATAGTAATGGATATGAGTCAAATTAAAGCAGCTGATGGCTCACTAACCTGTCTTTCAATCTTTTATTGAAAACGACCACTTTCATCATAGACAAAATCATGCCAACGCATTATGGCAAGTTCTGCTTCAGAAGAAGTATTACAGACAACAATATCATTGTCAAAAACTCCAGTGGACTGAGAATCTGCAAGAGTAATATTGCCCTTAACAGCGATCACTTCAATCATTTTTTTATGGTCTCTAAAAATACCCAACTCAAAAACAATCCATGGTTGATCATTACCAACCAAGGAGTCGAACATCTCTGAAAATAAGAATGTAGCCAAGTCATTAGCGTTGTAGAAAGAACACAAACCGCTTAGCGTTTCCATCAATGCTAGAGATTTTTCATCAATCCATTCAGGCAAGCCATCGATTATTGTAGATTTACATAAAGTCAACAATGGCCTTTGCTGTTCATCCATAGTCTGGCCACCAATTGCTCCTAATTGATAATTTGTTAATTCAAAGCAAATTGAATTTGGTAAATAAATCTAGGATATAACGAATTAAAACTATAATTAACAAAGCAAAGAAAACACCCATTACCGCTTTTGTTGGCAGATATTTTAGTCCAACCTTAGCGCCAATTTGACCACCAAAGAAGGTTGCTATGATTGCACAAGGTCCGAATAGAAAGATATTTTCATCAACCAAGAATGCCAACTGGTCTGCCGATAATGCAAAACCATGAGCAATGACGGCAACAGGAACAACCACCATCATAATTCCAAGTGACGTTCCGATAGCAGCACGCGCCCCTAGAGTCGTATATTGACGTAACAAGGGGATGTATATTATCCCAGATCCACCCCCTAAAACTGCCGAAAGAATACCACCGATACCCGAACCGATTGCAATCGGAAAGCCCTCAATTTTGCCTTCAACAAATTCTTCTGAATTAACCACGGCATCACCCTTCATCTTGATCCAAGTTTTTTGAATAGACCATGAAATCATCAAAGCCGCGACTACTTTGAATGTTAAATCCATTTTATCTCCTAAGAAAACAACTATCAGCACACCAATTAGTGCGCCCGGAATAGCCCCCCATAGAGCACTATTACGCGCTTCGGTCGACCAATGTCCTTCTTTACGATGAGTCAACCCCGAGCCATAGGATACAACCGTGGTTAGAGCCAATGAAACCATTATCAAAGCACCATCAATTTCCCAACCTGCTACATAGTGTAAGATTGGAACGAACAGTAAACCTCCACCCAAGCCGAGAGGGGCGAATAGTAAACTGGTTACGAAGACCAAGCTGAGAACGAGGGCTAGGGTCATCACATCCATATCAGTCGCTTGAACAATATTGTTCATTAAGTTACGCAGACCACAGTAGTGATATTCTCCTTTTGATTACAAAGCAGAGGGCAGGATTCGAAGTGAGAAGTTACCTCTTTGTCCCAGTAGAAGAACTTGCCATCATCTCCTCGGATGAAGTATTCCCAAACAGAACAATACTACGGTGTGCAAAGGAATAAGTCATACCCATGATTGTTTGAAAACATGGGAGCCTTGAAAGCAAGTGGAGACATGCGGTATTTTCAGATTCGTATTTTACATGAACAAGCCCAGCACCTACCTGGTGCAATCATTACAAAATATTTCAGTAAATTGGAATTGATTACTGGAACAGGGATCACAGATTCGATTCCGTCATGTATAGTGAAAGTTGAACATGATGGCATCGACATCATGAGTATTAAAGATGAAATTAAAGGGGGACTCATCATCGATCAAATCCTTCAGGAAGGCGATGGTTTTGCATATCTGAAGGCGAGAACTCCAGGGCCAATTCAACAACTCATTGCTATGGAAAATGAAGCATGGATTATGCCACCAACTTATCTTTCGAGAGAGGATGGTTTTTTGATGACCCTTCATGGGACCTCTGATGGAATGAAAAGACTCAAAGATAAATTAGAAACTCTTATTCCGGAAAAAATGAAAATGAAACTCTCTACTCCACTCGTTGGCAATTTGGTAAGTATCCCAATACTGCATGATAAGCGAAGTTTAGTGATAAAAACTGCAGTTGAAATGGGGTATTACGACACTCCTAAAAAATGCAATCAAACCGATCTTGCTGATTTTTTTGGGTTGAAGCAAGCAACTGTAGCCGAACATTTACAGCATGCTGAAAATATCATCCTCAATTCCTGGGCTGAACAAGTGCCGAGTTCAAAGCCCTCTAAGCGTAATTAAAGTTGCCAATATAAGCATTAAAGTTCCCAAAATTGTGAATGCTTTTTTGACAACCCTTGGTTCGTTTGCTTTTGATTTTATTTTCTCTCCAAGATTGGACCA
>DAJY01000031.1:0-426 GCA_002499015.1 Euryarchaeota archaeon UBA242 | reverse complement strand
ACGCCGGTTTTGAAACCTAACTTTGGAATCTCTTCGGGAAAGTCTTGTATTCTTTCAGAACGTCCAAGATAGAGGATTAAAAAGGCGATTAAAAACATGAACAAAGAACCGATGATATTGATCGCCATGCCAAATGGCCCTTCTTTATCAAAGGAGTCTACAGCGAAACCACAAACGAAATGTATCGACATGAAACCGAGTGCCATTCCGGCGATGAGTGGAACATTGCTCTTTTTACCGTGTACAACCGCATGAACGGTGCAGGTGACGTTATTTGGACCCGGGACAATCAAACCTGCTGAAAGCAACATGAGCAAGTAGAGCAATGAGTCCCACGGCATGTTTGTGAACCGATAGAGATGGTATATGTCATCTCCTATGAAGAAATCTGCACCTCCTCTTAGGTTCAGGTCGCATCAAATCAGT
>DAJY01000099.1:18161-23962 GCA_002499015.1 Euryarchaeota archaeon UBA242 | reverse complement strand
GATTGTGCTCTATCAGCCTCTATGTGGAACGGATTCATCGCTATCATAGTTCCATCAACAATATGAGTCAATTGAACAGTTACATCGTTCTGCTGAGGGACTAAAATCAATTCACTTGTTTCATTCCAATCTACAGTTGTAGTTGTTCTCGTATGGCCAGTGACACAAGCGCCGTATGTAATTGAATAGCATTCTGAATCGCTCATCTCACTCATTTTATGAATAGTACGAGCAACCACCCAAGCAGTGTTTTGTGATGCACTGTCAAATTTCATTATGATTCTACCATCATCATCTGCAACCCAATATACAGGCTCTGGCATTAGGGATGGTTCAAAAGCAACCATAGTAGAAATAATTGAAGAATAGGTCACTTCAGCGGTTGCATTTTGGAAGAATGCACTAACCTCTAAATCAGCAGTTGAGTGAAGCAAAGAAATCTCAAGGCTATCTCCCTTTTCAACTTCAATAGCAACATATTCAGACTTATCATTGTCGAGAACCCCTGAAATATATGAATCACTATTCAACTCACCAATGGAAATCGCAGCCAAATATCCCCTATCAGCATCAAGGCATGAGAAGTTAGAATCACAAACACCACCGCTATCAAGCGCAATAGTCTGTGAAGGTGCTGGTCTAATTGTAGGGTAATCTTCAGAAATCACATCAGTGAAAGTGTACATTACCATCTCAGTAATGTCTGAAACAATTTCTAAAGTTGCTAATCCGGACTCAATTGCTTGAATTACAGCAGTATTGGTGGTACTAATATCTTGCTCAGCGATTGAAATCGTAGCAGTACATTGCCCACATTTGACAGTGACACTGAGCCACTGACCGGCTTCAACAGTTGTATTTACGCGGTGAATTTGGTCCACTTGAGATAGAAATCCCACAATCCTTCCATCAACAATAGATACAGTATTACTTTGCTGAGCACCAACAGTAGGAATTAATGAGAAAAGCATTAAACAAATTATCAAAACAACAGTAGAGTTTGATTTTGTAATACCACTTGGTACCATCTCACCCCTGTTGTCCATGATGCATCGTAGAGTAAGAGGACTTTCAATCCATCTCTTTGAAACTGTTCAAATGCTTCAAGAAGCCCTGCCATCAGCCCACGGCATGGCGGAAGGATTGGGACGGGTTGTTATCGCCCGCGACCGCTTTGCTCGAAGTTGGGGCTTAGGTGATAGAAAAACACCTACTGCTCACACTCCAGCCCTAGTATTGCTAGATGGAGATCAAGATGTATCTGCAAATATAGCACCCTTTAAGTCGACTCGGAGCGGAGATATTCCGGCGATACTAACACTTGGATCAAGGCTACCATTATCTCCGCCGGATTTCACAGAAAATTCCCCGAGTTATGAAGTTTCAATAGGTAATGTATTGCCTCCTTCACTCGATGAAGCAGATGCCGGTGAAGTAGCAGGGACTTCGAATTTATTACCAGTTTCTTGGCAGAGATTGAAGCATGATGATACTCTAATGGATCCTGAATTGTTTCCGGACATAGTAGTTCTAGTTGACGCATTGCAATTGACAAGCCAGCCAGGAAAATTAGTTGAAGCGATTTCAGTATTGAAGCGTAGATTCCCTGGTGCATTATTATGGACTCCTGGAATTGGTGGACCTGATAATCTAGCAGTATTGACTTGGTTCGGTGTTGATTTATTCGATATGGCAAGGTCTCGGCAAGCATCTGCTGCAGGCGTTCTACTCAGTGTTGGCGGCCCAAGATATACTGTTGATTCTATGAATGAGAGTAGTGATATGGATTCGCAACTCTCACAATGGGTTCAAGCGATTGCAGAAACACGTGCTGCACTAGAGCAAGGTTCTCTCCGTGCACTTGTTGACAAACAAAGTTTGAACAGTCCAAAACTGGTTGAACATTTACGCCGACATGACACATTGGTTGCAGGTATGAAGGGTATTTTGACCTCACATGTTGACCGTAACAGAGTATTCCATTGCTATTCACAATCGACTCAAACAGATCCCATTATAGCAGAATGGGAGAATTATATTTGCACTGATTATCGAGCTCCAAATAACTTAGATCAAGTACTGATTTTACTTCCATGCAGCGCAAAGAAACCATACAGACTATCCAAGTCACATGGCAGATTCATTAGTGCGATAGGTACCAGTGCTTGCCATGAAGTAATAATTACTTCACCTCTTGGTTTAGTCCCTAGAGACTTAGAAGAAGTTTGGCCAGCGGCACACTATGATGTCCCAGTAACTGGTGATTGGAGTAGCGATGAAGTATTGAGAATTAAGAGAATGTTGACCGCATTACTAAAAAATCACTCATACAAGAGAATAATCAATCACAGCGGAATGGATTTATCCTTTGTTGATGTTGAGATGATAGATACTCGTCAAGGTCAATCAGCAGGCGCATTTGATGTATTACAAGTTCTAACCGATACTGTAAAAACTGCTGTTTCAGACTTTTCATTATCTCGTCGTCGCGGTGAGCAAATTAATATTGATAACTTTTCGAGTGTAGCGAGAAAACACATGAATAATGACCATTGGTTAGAAGGGGTAAAAGTTAGAGGAAAACCTCCTTTTTGGAAGATTGAAGAAGGTGGTACGCAATTGGCACAGTGGTCAATAGAGCGTGGTGGTTTTTCTTTGTCAAAGGCGGTTGTATTGAAATTGGCTCAACACAAATCACTTCCAGAAGTCCATATCAACTCAGGCGTATCTTGGAAGGGTGATATTTTCCATCAAATCGTAAAGTCGTTTGACTCTTCAATCAAAGCAGGGCAGGACCTTTTGGTAATGCAAGATGGAGAGGTTATTGGTTTGGCAAGAGCCTTTGCTCCTGCTTGGGAATGGGCAGGAACTCCTGGTCGTTTAGCCAAATCACACCAGAGAATTTGATGTAAAAATTGGTAAATTATTCTCTGCTGTACACCGTTTGTTAGATTGGTTTCAGATGGCTACCATACAAAGCGGTTAAGAGGGGGAGTTAAGTCGCCGAATCGTTAGGAGTAGTTTGACATGGCACGTATGTACAAATCCCGAAGTGGGAAAAGCGGTTCAAGTAAGCCATTTGTATCAGAAGCACCTTCTTGGTCTAATACAGACAAAGCTGCTGTTACTGAACTTATTCTAGAACTTGCAAAGAGTGGAAAGTCAACTGCTGAGATTGGAACTATCCTTCGTGACCAACACGCGGTTCCAAACGTACGCCTAGTAATCGGGATGCGTATTGGAAAACTCTTGTCTGACAACAATGTCGGCGGAAAATTCCCTGAAGATATGATGAATCTAATGCGTCAAGCAGTTGCAGTCATCAATCATCTTGGTTCTGGAAACCACAAAGATCTTCACAACAAGCGTTCACTTGAATTAACAGAGGCAAAAATCCGCCGTCTTGCACGCTATTACAAATCTGAAGGAAAACTATCTGGAGACTGGCGCTACAAGCGTAACGAGCTTCGTTTGATGGTAGAGTGAACCTCGCTCAGTAAATCTTCCAGTGGGGTTACAAGCATGATTAACTCTGCTGTAGGCAGAGTAAACTACACTCTACAACATTTTATTATTGTTTCTAGAGTTACTATTGATTTTTAAGCAAGAGTTCCAGCGTTATAATCTGCATATGCTTGCATAATCTCTTGCTCAGTATTCATTACAAATGGGCCATAACGAGCGATAGGTTCATCAATTTGTGGACCTGCTAAAAACAATATATTCACATCTTCTTTTGCAGAGTCACTAACCGATAAATGTACTTCATCACCATCACTAAGGATTCCTAATTGACCATCATTTAGCGTTTTTTGATCAATCTTTAAACTGCCTGAGAAGCAATATATCATTCCATTCAAACCCTTTTCGATAGATTGAATAATTTTTCCTCCGGGTTTCAATGTCATATGTAGAAATGTAATTGGAATAACCGTATCAATTACGGCAGATTGGTCTAAACTTTGACCAGCGATGACTCGAACTGTTACCAACTCATCTAGTGAACACACCACAGGAATATCTTCTGCAGGAACATCCTGATATCTTGGCTGCATCATTTTATTTGCTGCTGGTAGATTAACCCATATTTGGAAACCATGCATAACTCCACCAGTTTTGTGGAAGTCAGGGTGAGGTAATTCTGAGTGAATAACACCTCTACCTGCGGTCATCCATTGAACATCACCTGAGTTTAATTCGCCTGAGTTACCAGCAGAATCAGCATGATTCATTCTACCTTTGAGTAAATATGTGACCGTTTCAAAACCACGATGAGGATGATTCGGAGCCCCGATTGCAGCGCTAGGGGGCCAATTTACTGGGCCCATTTCATCAAGTAAAAGAAAGGGGCTGGTCAAGGCACTCATCGGAATGGGTCGTCTTACTGGGAAACCACCGCCCTCTAGAACAGTTCTTGTCGGTACGGTCGTTCTCAGTGTCCTCTTAACGGTCAATAGATTCCCCTCAATTGAATGTTATTGGGCATGGCTGATAATGTAGACGGTTACTACTTTGAAACCTATCTGCACATTTGAATCAATCACTGAGATTAAAGAAGGGTTGCATATAGCAGGATTACTGGAGGGGTTGTGATGCATGATTTATTGTCAACAGCCCCATTCGCAGATGTGCGAAAGATTCTAACAGAAATTGCATCCAAAATATTGCAAGCAAAGATAGTTCACATCCATGCACCGGCTGACCTCGAAGGAATTCTTGCTCTCTCTCAAATTGAATCTGCTTGTCTCGATAATGGCATTAGATATCAAAGAAAGTTATTACCTAGTCATAGAAATATTCCGCGAGATGAAGTCCCTCAACCCCAGCCCATTGGTGAAGGATTGCTTGTTCATATTGACCCATTTGATGATACTTGGCAAATCAAGGAAATTCCAGCCACTGAATATATTCACATAATGCCTCTTTCAGTTGGCGTGAGAATGGGTACAAAAAAATCCGAACGTATGGGTGGACTAGATGTGGTTGCGCAGTGCTCAGCAATCGCTGCTATAATCGCACCAAATGGTACCCGAGTTCGCAGGTTACGGCCATTTTCAGGAAGTGGACTTTGGCTACGTGAAGCCCTCGATACAACATTTGACCCGATACACACTTTCGTCCGGGATCACCTTCGGGATGAAGGTTCATTACGTACAGTTAGTTTACCAGAAGTAGAGAAACCAGCCAGTGCAATGATTCCAAATTTAGCTGAAAGAATGCTTTCTCGTCTATCCAAGGGATGGCCGAAAATGAACATTGACGAACGTAGTCAGGCACTAAGTGAACTGATACTTCCAACATTAAACGACTCAACACTTTCAACCCCCCGGTTAGAAGAATTAGTTTGGCATCGCTGTGTAATTAGTTCATCACCAATCGATATTGCAAGTCAATTATTTCTAGCATCAAAGCAATGGCCAGATGAGGATGCTAAAGTCAAACTATTCGCTTCAGAACTTCTTGATGATTTCATTACAACTGGCAATTTGATTCAATAATTTGAACCGACGGGTTGAAATCACACAACACATTGGGTTAATCATGGCTATTGAGCGATTGTTGACCGGAAGCATACGTGACCAAGTCAAAGATCTAATGTCTACAGAAGACTTGGTAATTGAAGCCTTTAGAGATTTAGTAAAAGATGAATTGAAAGCACATGTCAGAAATGTTATTGATGCTGACCCAGAATTGAAAGCGGAAGTCAAAGAAGCCGTTTCATATTATTTCCATACCAAAGCAAGAACAATTTATGCTGAATTAAAAGCAACCCGTGCTGCAACACGCCTTGGCTTGAGATT
>DAJY01000099.1:16902-17977 GCA_002499015.1 Euryarchaeota archaeon UBA242 | reverse complement strand
GAAAAAGCGTTGTGAAATTTCACTTTCGCTTAATCGATTAGTAGCGTATTTTGATGCATAGACGATTTTTCAATCGTTGGGGTTATGTGTTATGTCCTATCCGTTAGGTATTAGTGGTGTCAATGTCACAACAGCCGTTTTTAATTTTGACACTTTTTCTTTGTTCACTAATGGCTCCTATGGCTATTTCACCGGCCATGATTGCAACTGCAGATGAAGTGGTGGTTTGTTGTGACTCGGAAACAGTTGACTTACATTTACTAGGTTCATCATCCTCGGGTACATTATCCCCTTTCTCTCAGAAATTAGCAGATGTTTCACAAATGGCAACAATTTCTAATGCCGTTACATCGGAAGAAGAAGTGGGAGTTTGGACTCTTAATTCTGTTTGGACGGGGCCTTATCCTTCAGATACCTGGACATTATCTATTCCCTATGAAGTTAGTGATGCAGGTGGTGCCCAAATAAATGCATCAGTTACAATTACTGCGGGCTCAATAATGATCGGTGAAGCATTTACCAACCCAGGTTCTTCATTCCTAGCACAAGGAACAGGAACGCTAGAGTTTGAGATTGATGTTGAACAAGGAGTGTTATCCAATCCGATTAAAGTTCAATTGACTGCAAGAACAATAGTATTTAGCGTTCCTGCAAGTGATGCTAAATTGGAATTAAAATGGGGTTCATCTGATGATGATGCAATACTAACTGCAACAATTCCGCTACTTGAATTAAAGTTGCTTGACCCTGAAATAGAAGGTTCCAATGTCTACTTGCCCCTAATTATTGATTCACCTTGGGGAATGGAAACACTAGCCCATTCCGAGTCAATTACTATGAAAGTGAACGGAATTATATTGACAGATGACCCGATTGAAACAGCAGTCGGTAATGCAGTTAGGATAACTTGGACATGGACTGATGCCAGTGGTGGGATCGAAAATATCAACGTTGAAGTTATTTTTAATTTGCAAACTACAGGGCCGACATTATCAGGTTCTAGTACATTTGAAATTGAAACATTTGACACCGGTGGCGGTACTGGAAGTTATTATCCTCCTGATGAGCCACTACG
>DAJY01000099.1:0-16660 GCA_002499015.1 Euryarchaeota archaeon UBA242 | reverse complement strand
AAACTATCTCGTGTTACTACTATTGAGGTCGATGGAGAAATGGCCTTTTGGATGCGCTGGGGTATGGACCATATTGGTGATGACAACCCACAGTTATCTCCAGTACTGAGTCACTTTAACGCTGGAGCTGTCGGTGAGGCAGAAAGAGTTAGCAGATTTATTGAGCCAGTAGAAGTTGATGAATTCGAAAGGCAATTGAGCAATCTTGCAACCGTATATTTAGCCTCTGGAATGGCAATAGATGCCGAGGAGTTATTAGGTTCTTTCAGAGACTTTGAGACGATAGGAATCGAATTAGACTTACAAGGTGAAGATGCAGTTGTAACTCATCCATTAACACTTAAATTCTCTACCACAGAATATGTAGAGGATGGTAAAGGAATCGATTTAATTCGCAGTTTCATCGTAGTTCAGCCTGCTCCAATATGGGCTGAATACAAGTTGGAGGTTACTGGCAAGACAACAGCAACAACTTCATTCTCAGCAGCAACTTTACGTGAAAGCAAAGATTTGACATTCAAACATTCAAGGCTACCTTGGGGTGAAGTACTATCACTTGAAGGCGATAATATTCCACAAGATGAGGATTTTACCCTTTCGATCAACCCAACTTCTTCGCCAGTACATTCACCAGCTCCTTTGTTTATTCTTGTAGTGATGACTTTCCTTGCAGGTTGGTGGATTGCTTTGCGCATGACGGCTAAAAGGCATCGCCGTTGGTTATACGGTGAGACGGTATTAATTCTAATCGTAGCAGCGATACATTACTTTGCATTCCCGGCAATCTTTGTAGCAGGTTCAATTGCTACGGTAGTTGTAATCTGGTGGTTTACTGCAATAATTAGTCCAAGGCGTTTGAATATGGCAGAAATGGATGATCCGGTAATCCCTACCATACCTTGTCCTGCTTGTTCTACTTCTAATCCAGTCGATAGCAATGAACGCCCATTTAGATTCCCTTGCAATGGTTGCGGAAGGGTAATCAAATTGGTTGCTTGAGGCTTAAGCCTTGAATACCTGCTTCAATGATTTGACAATGCTTCTTGCATGTGTATAATCAGATGGTGAAAAGTATCCAGCAAATTCTCCATTATTTACAGCAACTACTGCTTGAGGACTACGCTTTTTAATCTCAGCAAGAACTTCACTTAGTGGAGTAGTCAATTCTACTTGAAGAAAATCCATTTCCATTATTTGATTACATTTTGTCGAACTAATATCAGAACCTTTTGCTATTGCAGTTAACATTTGTTTTGTTCCGATTACACCCTTAACTTGGCTATCGTCATTAAGAATAATCAGCACTCCACCAGGGACGCTGAGGAGCCTATTTGCCCCCTCTTGTAATGAATCATCCAAGCCCGCAGTAATATGTTCATCATCAAGTTCTAAGTCTGCAACAGTCTTCGTCACTGGTTTCACCACTCCGAGTTCCATTGTCATGCTCTATGATTGTTTGGATATTATAATATGGGTCGTGATATCAATTATGTGTAAAAACAATTTTATTTTTAGCGACTATAATCCCGTAACCGATTCGTTCCATTTGTACAGCAGTGCCTATTGGATAGTCATGGTTTTCGAGCTTACCCTTAATCGAAACTAATTTGTCATCTTCAACCATTACTAACTCAGCATCTTCACAATTGCTACCAACCCAGTGAATAATTGACCTTTGGTCAATTCTTTCAGTTGAAGTGATTTGTGCAATGCTTCCATCGATTGAAATGTTGCAGAAATCTTTCAATCGTGTATCTGTTTGATTTGCATCTTCAGCACTAATGTGTACTGAGTTGTCTTTTAGATTGAACACACGTTGGCCCATACCTTTGTCATTCGGATGCGTTGCAATGATAATGTTGTCTGGGCAGTTACCGTGGAGAGATATTTTTACAGGGTTTTTAACGAATGAAATACGTGGTGCTGTAGCATCTATTTCCTTGGTATTATGGCTATATAACGTAGATAATGGGACACTGATGTCCTTTTGAGTAACTCCAAGTTCTACCCAAAAGTGTCGTAATGCACGTGCGGTAATGCCTCTTTCCTTTAGTGCAGATAATGTTGGAAGCCGAGGGTCATTCCACCCTTCAAATAATCCTGCTTCAATATCTCTCCGCATTTGTGAAGTTGAGAATCCTCCCCATTCGTGGACTTTCACTCGACCCCAGTACATTGTTTCAGGATATTTCCAGCCGAAATGCTGGTACAGTAAAGTCTGCTTTCTGGTTGAGTCCATCAGATCTTTTCCTCTGATTATATGTGTAACTCCCTGCAAGTAATCTTCTACAGCAGATTGGAAATCAAGTAAAGGCCAGACTTTATATTTACTTCCAATTCCTTCACGAGGATGTGGATGCTTTTCAGTATCCTGTATTCGTAATGCAGGCCAATCTCTTAGAGCAGGATTCTTTAATTCCATATCGGTTTTGACTCTGACAACAGCATCACCTGGAACGAAACTACCATCATTCATTTTGTTCCATAATTCAATATTGATTTCAGAAGAATTATTACGGCAAGGGCACTCGGTCTTGGATCCTCTAAATACCTTAAATGCTTCACCAGAGCATTGGCAAACATAACCAAAACCTCGGTTTAACATCATAATAGCATGTTCATAATAGTGATTAATCCTTTCACTAGCGAAGACAATTCGATGAGGTTTGAAGCCAATTAGCCATTCGGCTTCTTGCGGTATTTGCTCATACGCAGATGGCAGTGGTGGTTTGACGGTAGTATCTGTGTCATCAAATCTTAGAATTAGTTCACCATCCCATTGTTTGGCGTATGTGGAATTGATAACCAATCCTCGGGCATGACCGAAAGATAGCGGACCATTTGGATTGGGTGCAAATCGCAATACAACCTTACCTTTAACCGCATTTACAAGTTCTGGTAATCCTATCCTTCTTTCCTTCTTTTCACGCCTTAAGAGAAGGTGTGGCGCTTCATTTTGAAGAATTTCAATCAATGCATCCACTCCTTGTGATGATGCGATATTATTTGCTTCAATAACAGCTTGAATAATCATCGGACTGACCACGTTTCCGTGTTGGCGTAAATCTGCCATTGCGCCCATTACTCGGCCAATGACTGAGCCTGGAACGGCCTTACCTTCATACTCAATAGCGTTTTGAATTGCTAGGTGACGGATGGCCGCTAATGTTTCCTCATCTGGTGTCCAACTCATACGCTTCAACACTGCCAGCGGACAACCATTCATCAATTAAGTGGCTTAACAAATCAAAATAATGTGGTTTGAATATTTACCGAATCATTCCTAATCGGTGGTGGAGTATCGTATTTCTCCATCCACTTATTTTTGATTGTAGCCCAGGCCCATCTTAATTCAGTATACGGAAGAGGAGTGGTAACTAATTGGTCCAATATTTTCTTGGTATTCGGATCGCTCGGGTATCCGGATCCAACCGAAAAACCAACTTGCTGTGAGATTTGTTCTACCGCTTGGTCTCTTGTAACCTTTGCAAAAACACTCGCCATACCAACAACGGGGTCAATCGAATCGGCTTTGTGAAGACTCTCCATTTCACTTTCAGGCCATGGCCAATTGTCTATTCTCGCAACAATTCTATCTGTGAATCTTTGCGGGATTACATCACATGCATCAGCCAAGATGGATACTTTTTCTGATACTCGTTGTGATAATAAATTAAGACACTCAGCAAATAATTCGACCTCAAGAATATTGAGACCATCTCCAGATAAAGCAATATCTATTCTTTCAGGACTACAAATATTGACTTCATATTCCCATCCCCTCGAATCTTTTTGCTGTTTGAACCAGTCTACTAATTCCACTCTTCTTTTAGCGCTCAAATCTTTTGAGTCTTTGACGCCTGCATCAATTAATAATTGAATGTCCTCATATGGAACAGCACATATTCCTACTACTAAAGGTCCAAGGCAAGGCCCTCTTCCAGCCTCATCTAGACCTACTCGCCACATCAAAACACCTCAAATATCTAAATCATCTAAATCTGGCATCGATGGAATTGATTTAGGTAACGGGACACTTGATACACTTTCTGCAACAGGAGATTCTCCAAGTATCTGTTGCGGGTCATGCCTAGTTGTCATTTCAGTTTCACTCTTTTTGATTTCTAATGACTCATTAGATTGGTGCGGAATGGCAATTCCATGTTGTTGAATATTTCCAAGTAACTCATCCGCCCCCATCTTCACATTTGCGGCATCATGAGATTCTAGTACAGTGGCTGCTGCATCTCTTAGAGATGGTTCCATCGGCTGGGTTGCTGGTTGACTTACACCCGCACGTGAAGTAAATGCTTGTTCAAAATGTTCCTTTTGAACATGTAATGCAGATTCGATTTCAGGTTGTTGACTCCTTTGAGAGAATTTCCCCATCCAATCATCAACTTGTTCAGGGGATTTATTTTTCTGAGCGTATAACTCACTTCTTATCGCTTCCTCAGCCTTACGGCTAATTCGGTCAGTGTTCGCTTTGAGAAGAAGCATACTCGCAACAAATATCGCCATTATTACTAATGACCAAGCCTTGAGAACTTCCCAAGTAGTTGACATTATTTGAGCAAAATCGATTAAAGGTTCATCTTCTACTAATGTTGGTTGCCAAGGAATTCCTTTATAATCAACTGATGATGTGTGGATGAATTCAATTTCAGGGGCAAATTTGGAACGTACTGTCGTATTTATCCAAATAGTTCCATTTGCTTGTTGGTCTACCGGAATTTCAACCCAGGCTATCACTGTGAAGTTAGCGCCGACTGGAATATCAAATATCTCAAAGGACCTTGGATTTTCCACTCCTTCTTCTATAATCGCAATGGAAGGCGGAACAAATGCCATGTCGGTGGAATGTGATGATTGTAATTGAGCGACTAATCCATCAAATGCATTACCTTGATTGCGCAAAGTCATTACGATTAAGAGCCTACCCTTTGAATCAATTTCTTCGCTAACATTTTCAAATGACCAATTTATTACAGGGGCGATTTTCACTGGAATGTTAATTATTTGCAACCGTTCACTATTAAGGAAATTTACAGCGATACTAACATTACCATTTTCAAAAGCGATTGAATCATTACTCGCGGTTATTGTAATCTCCGGGAATTCATCGCTAAATGTATTAGCGATTTCTATGCCAGTAGTTGGGACACTGACATTGACAAATTCTGGTGCGCTCAATAATTCAAGCGAATAATAATCAATTGCATTACCGGTATTGGTGACTTCAATAGTCGAATTGCATGATTGCATTGGTAGTAACTTATGACATCCGGCAGTACTAAGAGATGCTTCTCCAGCTCTTTCTCTAACAATTGTAGCACCGACATCAATTGAATAAGAGCGCTCATACGCCCCTATTGCAAAAACAAAGAAGCGAACATTAATTGAACCGCTATATTGCACTGGTGATTGGAAACCGATATCTATCGTTCTTGATTCATTAGGTCCTAGAAACTGGTCTTCTAATCCATTGAATAATGCTACAGTCCATCCGTCATTTTCAAAACGATCGGATTTGCTAAAACCATTCAAAGTATCCCCGTTTTCATCTATTGCTTGCATTGTGAGATTCATTCTATTATCCACATTTCCGGTGTTGCGTAGAGTGATTTCTAACCTTCCATCTTCACCCGGCGCTAATTCTAAATCAGGCTCAGCAAAGTCAATACTTGCATTGCGAAAGGAATCATAAATCAAATTAAATGACCATTGACTTAAGGCTCTATCTAGTCCAGATACTGCTTTAAGGGTAAATAGAGGGCCTTGGCCTTGCAAAGGCGCACCATCCATTACTTGTGGAATATCAATCCATACAAACACATAAGATAATTGGCCTGGCACTAAAGTTTCAAAAGCATTATTTCCAGCAGTTTCATTCATCGTCCAACCCCAATTAAAAGTTGATGATGAGTAAATATCGTAAGTGATATTATCATCAAATATCGCATTATTTGTTATGTTGACTGCAACAGAAGTTCTAGTTCCTGCATCAACAGTAAATGTTGAAACGCCACTGACTCCAAAAGTTAGGTTGCTTTGTGGTGCGATGGTTACAAGGATTTGTGATACTATGAAACTAGAGTCCATATCCGTTGTAATATTCAGAGTAATAAAAGTAGAACCATATTCAGAACTACTACTAGCGGTGACATTAAATTTTAATTGTTGCAAGCGATTCTCTACCAATGTGTAGTTTAGTGGTAATCCAGTTATCGATAAATCAGAACTCACATTTTCGATATTAGCGGTAAAAGTTTGGACACCATCTGCAATATTATGAGTTGTAAAGAACACTTCTGACATTTCACCTCGATGAACTATTACTTCGGAGGGTGTGTATAAAGACATTATTTCATTACTTTCTCTTGCCTGTGATTGAACTGATGCTATCACCATTGGGAATAGGCTCGGAATGATGAAAAGTGCAAGAACAATCCATCTGCTCATAACACACTGCAAGCGGTTAAGTTCTTCAAATAGTCGCATTTGGTGCGCACAAATTAATGCAATAATAAATTAAAAATTCTAGTATGGCCAATGACAGGTTTCTTCAAAGAAGTGGTTTTGGCCGAACCATGGCACCAATTTGGCCTTTCGGAAAAAAGAAGGAACCAGACCAGCTCGAAGAAGAGGCGCCAGCGCCAATAATTTACAAGATGGGTGAACATACAAGTCAGCGGACATTAACAGATGAGTCTCACAAAGTTTCAGATGATTACAAATCTGCACTTGCACTATTAGGTGGTGGGGCGACTGAAGTAACTAAGGCTGTAGATCATTCTTCTCAATATGATGGAATTGTTTCTGGGGATGGGCAATTATCTTCGAGTAAACCAGAATCTACTGTGAAAATACAAACTCTACCAGATATTAGTGTAAGAACCGAGACGCTTAATCAAGTACAATCATCTCCACCTGCAATTCCTACTAAGCCAGTAGTACCATCCAAAGCAGCGCCACCAGCAGTGCCACAAACTCCAGCGTTTACTTGGGTTCATCATACAGATGGTTATCATTACAAGAAAAAGGTAGATGGAAGTTTTGATGCAACCCCGCACATCAAGAATAATAACGGCTCGTACATTCCATACTCTTGAGATTCAAAATGCCTAAATGGCATTGATTAAACTGGGTCTGGAAGTGCAGAATTGAGCAATATAACATCAAATTCTGCTCCATTGATAGGTACTTTGAGTTCAAACTCATTTGATACTGATGGGTCTATTTCACCAAAGCATCCTACCCATATGCCTCCAATCAATACTTTTGCAGACCTTCCAGTCAACCAAGGACCTTCACCATCTGGTAGCGCCTCAATTGTGTAATCTTTTGCGCCCAAGTCTCTCAGCATTGCTTGGATTCTGCCGCGAACAGCAGCAAAACCGCCGCCCTTTTCCGCCATTAAGAATGCAACACGGTCGCAATTCTTGTGATCTCTAACAACGGTTCCCAATTCGTATACCCCTTGAGGTAATTCATGATGGCGGTTGCTTGCAAGTAATCTAAATAATCCTGGAAGGATATATTGCCGTAGCAGTGTATGGTCGATTGTAATTGGGTTGGTGATTCTAGTAACCTCTCCACTTTGCTGCCATCGCATCAATTCAAATTGGTCACGGTCATTTGACAGAGTCAGTGATTGGATTTGCATAAAACCAAGACCTTGTAATGAATCTCTAATTCTCCTTCTGATATGATTGTCAGAACGTGGAATTGCGGTTAGTGGTGCCTTTGCAACATCTTGACCTAGATCTTCATATCCATGACCAATAGCGATTTCTTCAACTAAATCTACTGGATGCAAGATGTCAAATCGCCATCGCGGCATGATGAAATTAAGCATTTGCTCTCCTGCAGCAGCATCTGCCATACGCTTTGGAATTGTTGGGGAGTCTTCAGGCGCTGGGCTGAGGCCAGAAAAAATACCACCCATTCGATTTATTGAAGTAGACAGTTCATCTGATGAAAATTCTCTCCCCAATAGACCATTTACCAATCGTTGTGGTACGCTGTGATTTATTCCATTACCATTAGGAATAATCTCATTTACTCCATCTATTCCATTGACAATTACTGATTCAACGACTCCGCCATGCTCTGCTAATTGCATTGCTATCAGCATCAAAGATGATTCACAAGCACGGCGGTCCCAACCGGTGACATCAATGAAAAATTCAGTGGTCGAATGTGTAACAGTGGTGTGGTCTCCATTGATGATTGGAGGGAAGGATAGAACTTTATCGTTTGAGTCCAATATTATTGGATAGCGTTCCATATCTGCCATTAGGTGAGCATAATTAATTCCTTTAGGATGATTTTCCAATATTTGTGTAATAGTCATATCATGTTCCATAGCGAGTGGTGTAAAGGAATAATCTTTATCGACACCTAGTACTCTGAACGGGGGCTGTAATTTTGCTAGGTCATGGACGCCAATTGAGGCACGCTTTCTGCCACGTCCTAAAGCGAAATGTAACTTTTCTTGATGGTCCATCAATGTTTGAATGAATACATCTTTTTCATCTGAAGTTGTGCCAATATTAACTCCTCTGACAACCGCACCGAGTATAACTGGTCTAATCGTTGCAAGTTCCGAATCCACATTCATCTCAATTGTTCCTTTGATGACATTCATATTTGGTGCTGCAGTAGTTCCATGCAAAAAGGGTCTGAGCGCAAATGCCAATGTTTCTCCAGACAACAAGTCTGGCCTATCGGGGAATATTTCAATGTCTAGAACCTCGTCATCACAATTACCGATATCAGTTCCCATCAATGGTAATTGGTCTGCGAGAATTGCGATATCATGTACAAGTCCATGTGACTTCATAATCTCGGACAATAAACTCTGTTGTACAGAAATAGTCGGAATAAGATCACCTCGCGAACCAATGTGGCAATGGGCGTTCATATCCGGCTAAGCGCAATCCGCTAACCGCAGCAGTTTCATGGTCCAAAGCACGTAGATGGGTTCGCTTTAACTCATCTATTGAGGACAAACCTAGTCGGCGAAGTATGGCGGTAATGTCAATACTTATGCTACTCAACCAATTAGCTAAATCAGTAGCTTCAACCATTGGTACTTCACAACAGATAACCGAGATTCCACTGGCTTTCAATATCGCCAAGTCATGACCATCAGCAGAAAAACCTAACAGGATTCCTGCCTGCGTATTAGTTCCTTCAAGATGGCTTTTACTAGAACGTCCAATCAATGGTAATGCTGCATATTCTGGCAGGCCCGAACCATCTTCAATACGAGTTACTGCAAGGTCTATGTTGTGGTGTGAACTGCGAACGTGTAGGGGTTGAATTCTTCCCAATCCTTGGATAAATATGACCGGTGCTGAATATCCGACAAGATATGTTGTGGCAACGAGCATACCATCCATTTCTTCTGAATTCATCGCCGGTAAATCATCAAGGTCAAAAGCGATCCCTCCGGCATTGGATAGTAATCTTGGCATATCTGGTAAATTTTCCGAGTTTATCATCACTATATCGATTGGGCGTGGAGAATCTAGAGTGATGAAAGGCTGTTGCGATAGTATGTTCGATGCTATTGAGTCTTCATTTTTGTCAATAAACAAATCCTTGCCACTTGGTACAATGGGTAGCAGAGGGAGTGGTAATGCGATTGGTGTATTTTTTCCTTTTCTTTCACCAATTAGTGCAATTGTGTCTGTTACTGAATAATTTGCCAATTGATGGTCATCGGAAGGAACTAATCCTATTCCAGTTAAATCTCCACTTGAAACAATATCTCCTCTGCCTTCAACATTTAATGTTGGGCTTGGAGTTAAGCAAACTGCATCTTTAGGTATCTCTAAATCAGCTTCACCGAGAAGTGCATTAATCTCTTTCACTTCCTTTGCAGCCAGTGGTCTTAGAGAAACTCCACTTGGAGGAGTAGGACATCTTCCATTGATTACAATACGTCCGCCGGTCATTCCAGAACCAGGTTCACTACCTACATCGCCATGAACGACTATTAATCCATCAGACATTCCACCACCGATTCTCGAACCAGTAGAGCCACGGATTACAATTAGACCGCCAGTCATCTGAGCCCCAGCATCGTTTCCAACACCATCTAAAATTGTAATTCTTCCATTTCTCATGGCATATCCAGCATGATTCCCTGCCATTCTTTCACACAGGATTGTGTTTCCATCATTACCAGCACCTAGGAATGATCCCGCATCTCCTTGGATAGTAAATGCTCCACCTTGTCCATATGCAGCAATCCAAGAACCAAATACTCCAAGACCTCTCATTCTGGAACCTTTTGGCAATGCAGGGCATAACCCGAGTTCACCATTTTTGGGAACTTTATCCCCTGCAGGGTTCCATCCAATACGAAGAATTGCATTTTGTTCAGCAGCGGCAAGTAACTTCGGTCCGAGTTTGTCATTGATGTTGATTGACCTTTCAACGACTTCAATACTTTCCGCCATAACCTGCGGTGTGCATGACCTGCTCAAATATCCTCCCTTAGGGAGGGCACTTGAGGCATAGGTTTTATCTACATTATTTTGAACACAATTTATAACTCATGCCAATAATTAGATGCCTTCAAGCGCATTGTTTATTGAGGGGGCGCATAGGCAAAGCAAATAGGGAACACTATGGTAATCAAAGTTGCAATAAATGGTTATGGTACCATCGGTAAGCGTGTTGCAGATGCAGTTGACGCTCAGGATGACATGGAGATTGTAGGAGTTACGAAGACCCGTCCTGCATTTGGCTGCGATTTAGCCGTAAGGAAAAACTTTCCAATTTATTGCACATATGATGATGCTGAAAAAATAGCAGCATTTGCTGATGCTGGATATGAATGCCATGGAGGGTTAGAAGAATTGCTCGCAATTGCAGATGTTGTAGTCGATTGTTCACCCGGAAAGGTTGGTGCTGCAAATAAGGAAAAGTACGAGGCTGCAGGAATTAAGTGGATTTTTCAGGGTGGAGAAAAACATGCAATGACCGAGATGTCTTACAGTTCTTCAGCGAATCATTTAGCTAATTTGAATTGCAATGGAACTCGCGTAGTTTCATGCAATACAACTGGTTTATCGCGAACCTTAGTACCTCTTTACAATCACTGTGGGCAACTCAAGGTTGAGTGCACAATGATTAGACGTGCAGCAGATCCTGGTGATTCCAACAACGGTCCGATAAATGCTATCAAACCTGTACTACAAGTTCCATCTCATCATGGTCCCGATGTAATGACCGTTAAACCCGAAATTGAAATCAATTCGATGGCGGTTGCAGTACCTACGACACTAATGCATTGCCATTCAATTGTGGCAACACTTCCAGAAGGACACGGCCTTACAACCGAATCGGTTATTGAGATGTGGAAGAACTCTCCAAGGATAATTGTAATGAATGGGGCACAAACTGGTATTTCAACAACAGCTGAAGTGATGGAATTTGCTAGAGATATCGGTCGTAAATGGGGCGATTTACATGAAATTTTTGTATGGGAAGATGGTGTTAAATTAGATAAAAATACCCTCTATTATTTCCAAGCGATTCACCAAGAATCCGATGTTATTCCTGAGAATGTTGATGCGATTAGAGCCCTGATGGGGACTGAGGCAGATTGGAAAGCAAGCGTTGCAAAAACCGACGCAGCAATTTCGCGATATAACAACATTTGATTCCTCCGTAGGAGGAACAATTGAAAACAGTCAAGGAGCGCATTCAAAAGCGGTACGAACTTCGCGAGAGATATGATGTCCTCTCGCAATGCCATACTAATGCTAGCATTGTTGTTGCTAACATCTGTTTCTCCCGTACTGGCAAATAATCCGACTTCACAAGGTGATTCTGAAATAATTACCGATAAGAGTTTTGCATTGACGAGTCCACAACAGAATTTCTTATCCACCTTGAATGAAGAACAAAAATTACAACTGGCTGCTGACCATTGGAATCAAATGGTCACTCCACAATCGATTGAATCAAACATCAATCCTTCAACTGGAATACTCAATTTAGCAATTGGGTCATTCGACCCACTCAGTGAGCAATTGCCACTTCTAGATTCTAATTTATTACGCTATGATGACAACTTGGTGACAGGTTTAGCAATTATTCAATTATTTTCACATGATGGAACAGTTCTTGAATCATTATCAAATGATTATGATTTTACAATTCTTGATTTTATTTCGGATGAAGGTTGGTTAATTCGTCTACCACAATTTGGAGTTACGCTAACAGATTTACAACAGGACTCTAGAATTCGCTGGGCTGGTGTTGAGCATCCTGCAATGAGGATATCTCCACTGATTCTTGATAATCCACAGTTTTCGTCAAAGATAGCAATCGTTCCTGCCTCTGATTTGGCAGTTGCAGGTTTGAGTACTCTAGCAAGAGATATAGTCTCATACGGTGCCGAATCTGCATGGTGTGGAATTGGTATTTGTGAAGTTAATATTGCAAGTGATAATGTCGCAACTGTTATCAAGCAAATCGCCTTTGATGGGCGAGTAATTTGGCAAGAGCCGAGTTATGAATTCGAATTACATAATGCTGTAGCAGGTGCAGTATCTGGCGTACTAGGTGTGTCAAATAACGCAACATTCACCCTCGATGGTTCAGGTGAGATGATCGCAATAACGGATACAGGACTTGACAGAGACCATCCCGATATCACTGGAAGAGTGATTGGAGTATACACACAATTTGGTCTCGACCCATCTCCTGCTGATACCAATACTGGACACGGAACACACATCGCTCTGACAGTTGCTGGTGATGGAAGCGGTGATTCAGCAGCAAAGGGTATAGCACCAGGTGCAGATATTGTTTTCTATGCTTTAGAGCATGACGCTACTGGAGTATTCGGCCGCCAAGGCTCAATTTATAATATGCTAAAGGACGCTGAACAGATGACTGCAAGAATTGTAGTCAATGCTTGGGGGTCGAATGGAAATTACGGTCAATATACAGCAGATTCACGTTCGGTAGATATCTTGGTCGTGGATAAGCCTGCAATGATGCCAGTCTTTTCTGTAGGCGATAGAGGTTCAAGTGGTGCGAGTCAAGTAACAGCACCTGCGACCGCAAAGAATGTTCTCGCTGTGGGAGTCTCAACTACTGGTTCCGGCGGTACTGCAGCAATAGGTAGTGTGGACGTAATTTCCTCACTCGGACCTAGTCTTGATGGTAGAATCAAACCGGATGTAGTTGCACCGGGTATGGAATTATGTTCTGGCCGTGCAGAAGAAGCGAAATATCCCGCTGGTAATGTATGTGCTACAGGAACTCATGGAAATGGTGAATCACTGTATATGTCTGTTTCAGGGTCAAGTCAAGCTGCCGCTGTTGCAGGAGGGGTTAGCGCTCTCACTAGACAATTTATCCGTGAAGAAATCGGAATTAATGCACCTTCCGGCTCCCTGGTCAAGGCAGCAGTAATCAATGGGGCTGTGGATTTAGGTGCTGCTGATATTCCTAATTATGCTGAAGGTTGGGGGCAAATAAACCTTGAAAATACAGTATTGCCAATGGATGGAAGCACAGTTCTCGATAATTATTTTGATCATAATAGTGAGATTAATGCTGGTTATGGACTACTATATGCATTCGATCTAGACCCAAGTTATGGAATTGATATTACTTTGGTATGGGCTGATGAAGCAGGTAGTGCAAATGCACCTCAAACGGAATCCCGTCTCGTAAATGACCTTGATTTAATTCTTGTTGACCCATCTGGCAACGAATGGCTTGGCAACGTATTCAGCAATGGTTTCACTCAAAGTGGTGGCCAAGCAGATGATGTTAACAATGTTGAGAGGATAAAAATTGCAGCAGGCACATTCTCAAATTCTGGTCAATGGTTGGTCAAAGTAATGCACAGAGGTGGTACTTCACAGGAATTTGGCTTAGTAATGAGTACCAAAGCAACCCCTAATCCAATGGCAGATTATACAACATTTGATGGTAGTATCGTAACTTCTTCAACCAATCCTCTCAAGAATGATCTAGTAGCACTTCGAATTGCTTGGAATAACCAAGGTACAATCAATGCAGGTGCAATGCATGTAATTCTTGAGGATTTAACAACTCAAACAGTTCTTTATGAGGCTGACACATCCCAATTAGGTCCGGGGGAGTTGGCATCAATTTCTATTTATCATTCATTCGCAACCACAGGTATACATCAATTAAAATTGAGTCTAGATACCAATAACCAAGTTAGTGAAATGAATGACGCAAATTTGGGTACTGACAACAATATTTGGCTTGAGGATATCGAAGTGATGGCATTGGGTGTACGAGTAATAGCAAATAATCTTGATGGAACAGTTCCTACTACTAGCGAAGCAAGAGAAAATTCTGCATTGCGTAATTTTGATGTTGCCAATGAGACTGGAATAGACATTCCTTTGACAATTTTACACGAAGGAACAGGCAATCAAAGTGTCTCTATCTATGTTACAAATGTGCAAATGCCAGACCTTCAACGGCCTGATTTATTATTGCCGCCTACCGATATATGGTCAAAATCATTGTCGGTGATTGGACCCTATCTGTTAACTGGTCAAGGTACTGCAGGAGATAACACAACAGTCATTCTTCATCTTGAAGATGATTCGGCTGACTTAGAAGATATGGATGAACCAAGGTATGCTAGATCTGGAGTATTCGTTGTTGATGTTACAGTTAGTTATCAAAGTCAACCAACAGTGGCTCATACCCAGCGATTAACAATCACTATTGACACAATTGATGACGTCAATGTAGTCGCAGCAGGGACTAATGGTTTAATGGCAGAACCTGGTGAATCAACAGCCTTTTCAATCTCTGTAATGAATACAGGAAATGCCCCTTCTCAATATCAAGTGGATTGCGTATCCGAAAATAGATGGCAAGTAATGCTAGGAGGTTCCAACTCCTCTTCTTTACAATTTGAACCATTGGATATTAGAGAATATTTACCAATGCCAATAAGAATTCTCGTACCACCAGTTGCACAGGGTCTACCTCTGGCAGGCTCTACAGACACAGTCACTTGTTGGGTAACTTCTTTGACTGATCCATCCATGAACCATACAGAAGTGGTCATAGTTGAGGTACTGCCTCAGCGTAATTTCAAGACAGATTTAAACGATGATTTCGGTCCAATTGGACCGAGTGCTATTGCGAAGAATATCGCGGTAGATGGTGGTCAACAAATTCATTTGAATCTAACTATTGAAAATACAGGAAATTTAGATATTGACCTAGATGTATCAATTCAACCTGCAGACCCAATGTGGGCTATACAAGTAAGTATTGATCAGCAAAGTGATTCTAGGGAAGTTTCGCTTTCTTTAACACCTGGGCAAATTAAAGTGGTACACTTTATTCTTGGAGTTCCAGTCGTGGCGGTTGAAGATGATTACAATTCCTACACAATTAGGACCGAAAGAACTGCTCAAGATTTCAGATCTAATACGACCTCATTAACCGTAGGGGATGAATTAGGTATCGAACTAAGAGCACCAGCATCAGGGATAATTGAAACGAGTATCCGTTCTGAATTTTCATTCGGAGAATTTGAAGTTGAAAATACTGGAAACACAGGATTAGCGCTCAATTGGAGCCATGGATTGGCACCGGATGGTTGGGTCGTAGGCTATGCAAACCCAACACTATGGCTTGAACCAAGAGAAATCAAAACGATCCGCTTAGGGTTTGTCCCGCCTGCCAATTCTCCAGTTACCAATTCTGCATTTAACCTCTTAGTTTCAGTTTCAGCAACTAACGCTGGAAGGGTTGTAGAGGATTCGGTGCGAATAGATGTCGCAGTATTGGAATCTGTATACGCTAATATTTCAGTTGAAGATGATTCTAAGAATCTATTTATCGGTGTCACGAGAGAACAAACAACTAGTCAAAACATCATAATCAGAAATGATGGTAATGTACCTATTAGTGGGGATATGTCGATTGATTTGCTAGATAAGGACGGATTAACTCGTGGAGATTGGACTGTTAGTTTCTCACCACAAACGATTCAAAACTTAGCTATTGGTGAATCGGTCACAGTTAAAGTATCAATGACTCCTGACCAAGATGCTACTTCCAAACGTGTAATGGTGACCTTGAATCTAACGGTACAGGGCACAGCAGTAGGACAATTGATTATCGAATCAAGCGTTCAAGCAGGTACTGGAAATGGTGGTTTGCTCAATTTATTACCATTATGGCTTTCAATGCCATTGATTGCAGTTCTTGTTATTGTGGCTGTAATTTATGCAAGGAAAATGAAGAAGAGTGGTGAATTATCAGATTCTGGTGAGGATTTAGTATCTCCTGATGCCCATGCCAATCCAGATCATCTTGGTGTTCGCCGAGAAGAGGCTTTTGATCTCGGTGGTGCAGTAAATAAACTAACAAGTGGCGAAGTTACAGGTGATGAAATCGCTGCAGCACTAGCTCAATCAATCATAATTCCAAAGGAGAAAAAGCAAGTTCCAATAGGACTTCCTCCATCTGCAAATATGTCAATGGGCTCATTACCATCTGGATTACCTCCTGCAGGACTTCCACCATTGGGACAACTACCATCTAAGCAATTACCAACTTTACCGTCATTGCCGCCATTACAACTACCTATACCAGCCCCTGTAACGAGTGTACCACC
>DAJY01000070.1:24512-24645 GCA_002499015.1 Euryarchaeota archaeon UBA242 | reverse complement strand
CGATTGATACGCATGAATTCATTCGGCTATTAGCGAATCAATCAGCATTGAGTGCTCATATTAAGCATTAGCAAACTTGCAATCAAGCGATTGATTAGCCGCTTGTGCATTATGAATTGGTTAATCAATCCGC
>DAJY01000070.1:676-24298 GCA_002499015.1 Euryarchaeota archaeon UBA242 | reverse complement strand
AAGAACTGACGGATCATTGGATGCATCTCCATCGCCTGTTCTTTTTGAATCTGCTCATATGTTCGCAAAATAATACCTACAGCAAGCAATAGACCTGTACCACTAGCATTTCCTACAGTACCCAATAAGTCGGCACCAGCAGCCAATAGACCTACGAAAGCACCAGAGAAGTAAGTTACTGGAGGAATATAATTCTCTAGGATCTTTTCCAAAATCTTTGGATTCTTACGGAAACCTGGAATTTGCATTCCAGTACGTTCAATTTGTTTTGCAACGTCCTTCGTACCCATATTCGTAGTATCTATCCAGAACTTAGCGAAGACCATCGAACCTGCGGTCATTAAGGCTACATAGAATACGACGTGAATCATCATTTGGGTTAGTGAATGGCCAAATTGATCACCCGTTTGATTGAGCAGCGGCATGAACCAATCCTGAACACCATTTACCATACTCGCATACCAGGCAAATCCACCTGAGGCCGTCGTTTGACCTTGTTCATAAGTACCAATATATTTCGACATGGAAGCGATACCCTCCCGACCCAATATTGGTGTCTGTGAGAGCGTAGGATGGCTCCAGAACAATAGTGTAAACATGTTGACGTTTGCTAATAAAGCAGCCATTAAAATGACCGGAATGTTACTCGCATAGACCAAACGAATCGGGTATTTACCTCTGTGACCACGAACTTTACCATGGGTCAAAGGAAGTTCCAATTTACTTGATTCTGCAAATGCAACCACAAAGAATACAACGATGGTAGAGAATAGCGCAGCCAGCGGGTTAACGTGGGTTAGCAAAATGGTTTCAAACCCATTCTCGCTAATCATTTGGCCTGCCGTCGCCTCCCTAAACATGTAGAATATCATCGGCAGTGTTCCCGATGGGGGATTAACTAGGCTGTATGCCTGTCCTGCATTTGCAGGAAGAGGAGAGAGTGTTCCAACGAATGTTGACTGAGCAACACCTGCAGCGATGAATAAGGAGATACCAGAGCCGATGCCCCACTTGCTGACAAGTTCGTCAAGAAGGAATACCAGGTATGAACCAGCGAATAGTTGAGCGACGATTACGAAGTTAGCCCAACCCATTCCGTATGCATCTATTAGCCACTCACTAGGATCTAAGAATCCGTAGGTCTGTGGAATCGCTTCGATTGGAATCATTATCAAAACAAGTAGTTTTTGAACACCTTGGTAAAGTGCCTTATCATCTGAATCTTGTAAATCTAAGCGAATGATTTTAGCACCAGCGAATAATTGCATAATAATGGAACCAGTAACAATCGGACCAATACCTAAGTGCATAATGGTACCAGAAGCTCCAGCCATAATGGAACGGAAACCACTGAACAAGTCAAGTGCTTGACCAGATAAACCGAATAGCATTACATTGGTCATTGCGAAATATATAATCAAAACGAAAGTCGTTGTCCACATTTTTTCATTAAATCTAACGTGTCTATCAGGCTTGGTAATAGTTGGGTAAACATCTACGAATCTTCGCAGAGCGTACAAACGGCTACTTTCATCGCCACTCCACATGAAACAAGTAAGGATAGCAGAGGCTCCGAATCCAAGGAGAATTACCCCTACAAGGAAGAAACCTACTGCTTCATCATATCCGCCCCATGCTGCAGGACGGACATAGTAAACTGCGAATCCAACAAATGCTAACCATCCCATCAATTTACCATAACGGCCGATAAACTTCTCTTTCAAATTACTTGGAACATCTGTTCGGAAACAGAAGATACAATACGCAAGATAAATCGCAGAAAACACCAAACCAACAACCGCTGCATCAAATGCTGGACCGCTTTCTGCGGATAGAGCATCTGATTGCCAATAGATCATCAGTGCATAATACAATGCACCTGTTAATCCGATTGCCCATGGTATTGATTTGTGTTTCATGAAATCGCCTCTTATTGTTGGATATTATTTTCATTTATGAGTATTGAGGTTCAAAGGGTTGGATAAGTTCATTCTTCTCCGCCGGCTTCCATTTCTAGAGAGCCACCAGCAGCCTCAATCTTCTCGATTGCCTTTGCACTTGCTTCCGCAACTATAATCTTCAATGCAACCTGCATTCTCCCACTTCCAAGAACTTTGTCGATGTCCATTTCTGTCAGATTCAATGTATCTGCACCATTTGCTAATTCTTCAAGTTGACTTACATTTACAGTAATACTGAAATTCCTAAGTGTTGGGTGACGGTTGAAACCGTGCATTCCCCAGTGATTTGGCATGTACTTGTTACGGTACATAACACGGTGCTTATTCATACCCGCATTACCACGTCCACCACGCTTTCCTGCTCCACGACCTGCTTTCTTTCCACGACCGTGGTAACGGTTTCGTCCACGATGCTTATTTGCTTTAGTTCCCATTCAAAATCACCTCAAATCATACGCTCTACAAGAGCTGTAATTTTATCGCCGCGAGGGCCGAGACCACCGCCAACAACGAATGTGCGCTTTATTCCGCCCCATCCTTTTGCTCCAACTGGTGGATGTAATCTGAACACACGCTTCAAGTCAGGGACAGCCTTTACTGTCGCTTTGTCAGCGCAAATTGCCTTAGCAAAAGCCTTGATATTCTTGAAATCTGTATGTTCAGCAACGATTGCATCTGTCAATGGCTTGTCACCGACCATGCGGCCACGCTCAGAAAGCATTTTCTCAACAAGTTCCTCTGTTGCTTCTCCCCAAGTGATGTAATCCTTAGCCTTCTGTAACATACCACGGTATTGCTCATTATTTGGAATAATGATTGCGTGATTAACCTTAGTTAGGTTTAGATGGCTCATAGTCTCGCTAATAGATCGCTCAACATTTACATTACTTCTTGCACGTACTACGATAAAACTCATTCAATCATCCTCCCTTTGTGAATAAACAGACGTTCTGTTTGTTCGTTCGAAACACGGGTTGTGTTAAGATTTTTCAGCGCATTAAATGTTGCTGCGGCATAGTTGATTGTGGTACGAGTTTGTCCCTTAGTTCTTGAAAGTACATCAGTAATTCCTCCAAGTTCAAGCACACGCTTTCCAGTTTCTCCAATAACTAATCCCTTACCAGATGGTGCAGGCATTAGAGTTACACGAGTAGATGCTGAGCGTCCCTTAATCTTGAACGGAATAGATGTTCCTGGGCCCATAGAAGACTCCCAAGAACCATTTCCACGTTGTACTGAGATAACATTCAACTTTGCTGCGACAATTGCCTTTTCAATCGCTTGTCCAACATCCTTTGCCTTTGCCATTCCAAGACCAACATATCCATCACGGTTGCCTACGCAAGCCATTACATTGAATCGGACACGTCGTCCACTGTCAGTCATTCTTTGAATCATATTAACCTGAATTACTTCATCCTCAAGATTTGGAATTAGTGCATCAACGATTTCAACTTCCCTGATAGGGAATCCTGAATTCAAAGCTTGTTCAAAGGTGATGATTTCACCAGCCATGACCTTTTGGCCAAGACGAGTACGTGGTTCCCACTTACGCAAATTTGCGATTGGATCGTTCTGCTTTCTTTTACGGCGTCGGTCTGATGAATCTTCCTTTACTTCAGGGGCATGAGCCTGGATTAAACCTGGCGCCATTGGTTTTACTTCTTCTTCAGTCATATCAGTAAGCCTCCTCTATTGCATTCTTTGTTGATTCTACTGCAGCTGCAATTGCATCACTGATGTGAGCACCTGCTAGCCTACCTTCATCCGGTAATACATTCTCACCATGAGGAATATCTAATCCTGCATCGACCATACCCTTTAGGGCAGAGAAAACGCGTCCTCCAGGAGTGCTTGCAGCAAGACCGATGTCCAGAACTGCTTCTGTCGCACCAGATGCTAGTGCCGCCTTGCCCATTGCAAAGCCAACTAGATATGAAGCGGAAACAGATTTTTGAGAGAAACCCTCAGGCCATCCGTATTTCTTTAGCAAATCAGAGCCGGTAACAGTAACTGCAACAAAATCCCCTTCCTTTGCCCAAGAAACCAATTGGCAAGTTGTTCGAGTGTTCGAGACGCGAACTACTGCGCGGGGTTTATTGCCACGAAGTAACTTCAAACGGCGACGGTAATCTGTCAATCCAGCTCTGCGTCGTCTTAATACTGAGCGTTGTCTATTTTTTCGCATTATTGTTCACCTCCAGTGAAAGTTACACCCTCAACAGACATCTGTGAGCGCATGTGAGCAATAGAACGGTATGAACCACCTTTTGCCTTTAGATAATAACGGCGGTATTGAGAAGGTTCGATAGTTCCATCAGCACGGAAAGCCTTGAGAACACGGCGTTGAGAGCGAATTGTTCTCATCCAACGGTTCTTTCTTGGGTTACGAGCGTTAGCAGTACCTGCACGAGTACCATGTCCCTTACGGCGACCCTTACGCTTTTGAGCAAGACGTAGGCGAGCACGAACACGAGATGTTCCCTTGATTGGCTTGGCCTTGATCCAACCTTCTTCAATGAATTCACGGATGTCATCTGCTTGAACGGAATTTGCAATCTGATCAAGATATGAGGGATTAATCCAAACACGGTGAACACCACATTTTAGAATCCTTGCAGCTAAACGCTTTTGATTAGTAATTTGCATTAAACATCCCTCCTTCTGTTAAGAACACGGATACCTAATTCATCAGCACGGCTGTAGATATATCCGCACTTTCTTCTACCGACAGTACCACCAACTCGTGCTGCTTCTGTCTCAGGATCAATTTCTTCCAAATCTCCAGAGTTTTGAACCATTACTTCTCTAAATCCAGATGGATGTAATCCATGAGCAGCAGAAACTTTTCCGTGACCTACTCTAACCAATGAAGAACGGTACTTTAGGTTCTTACGTTGTTTGTTGTCCATTCCGTGAGGAGCTCTCCAACCTGAGCGTGCAAGACGCTTGTATCGGAACCACTCAGTACGGCGGAAGGAAGGTGTTGCCTTCTTTTGCTCCGCACGTAGGGCGAGTGCTGCCTTTGTAGCATCATCTAGAACTGGCTTTTGTTTTGCAACGTGAACTACTGAGACTTCATTGTCCCAGTCTTTTTCATCGTCCCAGCTATCATCTTCTGTTTCTTCAACAACTGTTTCTTCAACAACTGTTTCATCAACAACTGTTTCTTCAATAGGCGCATCCCCCATATCATTCAAGCGAGCGATGAGGTCTGGTTTTTTTCCAGAAACTGGAAGTCCTGCTTCCTTTAGTTGAACCTTAAGTTCAGCGACTGTCATATTATCATAATCTTCTGCCATTCAAATCACTCCTTGTTTAGTAAATATATACCATCTTGGAAAACACGTCGGTCACGATTTTTCACCGAAGTACAGCGTTCAATATTCGCTGCTGTTTGACCAACATTTTCCTTATCAATTCCAGTGACTGTTACTTCGACCTTTTCACTGATCGTTACAGTAACTCCGTCTAGGATAGCTGCTGTTCGTGGAACACGTTCACCAAAATAATTGTTTACAATAAATTGGTTTCCTTTCTGAGCAAGCGTCATTGGAAAGTGAGAGTAAAAGGCTTTCAAATTGTATGTGAATCCTTGTGTTACTCCTCTTACCATGTTATTCAAATGTGCTGCCCATGTTCCAGCCAGTGCTGCCTGCTTACGGCGTGGCATATCTACACGAACTACTAATTCAGAGTCATCTTCTAAGAGATTTACTACTGGACTTTGAAATTGCCGTGATAGTGTTCCTTTCGGGCCTGTTATTGTTACGACGCCATCTTCACTAAGAGATACTTTCACATCTTCAGGGATGGTTACTGATTTTTCGATTCTGTCGAGTTTTACCATATTATTCACCTCAATATACGTAAGCGAGTAGCTTACCACCGATACGGGCGTCTTTTGCATCATAATGATGCATTACGCCGGAGTTTGTTGTTAAAATTAAAAGGCCAAAATCTTGAGCAGGAAGGTATCGAATTTCCCACTGGTCGTATTCTTGGCGACGTACGCTGTGACGAGGTTTTACCGTACCACATCGATTGATTGCACCGCGAAGTTCAACCAGGTACATTCCACCACGACCGTTTTCAGTACGGTCAATAGCGCCGACATAGCCGGACTTTTGCATTATTTCTAGTACATTGCCAAGTAACTTACTTGCAGGTTTCAGTTCAACACTGAACTTACCAGCCTGTTCTGCATTGTACATCTTAATTAGAGCGTCATTTAGTGGATCTGTTTGCATAATATTCCCTCCTCAACTCATTTTCTTAAATCCGATTTGTGGTGCAACATCTCGGAAACATTGACGGCATAGGCGAAGCCCATGTCGGCGAATCATTCCTCTTTTTCGTCCACATCGTCGGCAGCCAATTGTGCGGCCAATTCTTTCTCCATGTTCTCTTGCCATTTTCAGTCCTCCAAAATTTGTAGATTGTAATTTTCCTTGAACCACTCTCTAGCCTCATCCGCTGTTACGCGGTGGCTCATTGCGACCTTTGCCTTGGCTTTTCTTCTGCGAGATACACGGTGTCCTGGGCGTTCTAGAACAATTGTAATATCCATTCCGTAGATTCCGATATCAGGATTATACTTCTGGTCTGGGAAATCTGTGTAATCACGGATACCGAAAGAAAGGTTACCAGAGGTGTCAAAATTCCATTTAGGAATTATATTTTCACGGACCCAGAAAGCATCGGTTAGGAACTTCTTGATGGAGTCCTTATCCCTCATAGTTGCCTTACAACCAATAGGAGCACCTAGGCGAACTTTTAAGTCACGATTTTGGATACGTCCAAGAGTTCTTTGAGGCTTTATACCGGTAACTAATTGCAACACACTTTCTGCATTGACAAGGCGATCTCCACCTTCACCAACACCGATGTTGACTGACACCTTGGTAATTCTCGGCTCAGACATTGGATTTGCTTTCTCACTCATTCAACCACCTCTGACTTTGGAAGTGAAACGTCTCCTACTGCGAAGACATTATCTAAAGTTGTACCAAATGCTTCGAATTGTACTTCGTTTGGCATACTGGAGCGCTTTACAATGTAATCCGTAACTTCAGCATATTCTCCTACGTGAGAACCACCGGTCAAGAAACAACGTATACCTTCACCGAAGCGAATGTGTTCAACTACTTCTTGAGATGGTAGGGAAATCTTTAGTGAATCCCCAGTATTGTATTCTGCTGCATCTTCGCTGATGATATTACGACCATCATGCAGGTTGATTTGAGTTTTACCGCCCTTGATTGTAGTCTTTCCATCAACTCGGCAAATCTTCCAAGAAGCTTCTTCGCTAGAGATCGGGTGGTATCGGAGTTTTCCCTTAACATCCAAAATACATCGGTAATTAGTTTCACCAATTGTCAGGACGTCCATTAGTCCAACACCACGGCGTGTATCTTTGCAGATACGACCATCAACTAGTGCTAATCCATTGTGTAGGATGTGGCGAACTTCTCTAGTTGAACGTGCGACTCCGAGTATATCTCGGATGATGACATTGATCGGCATACAAGTGTCGAGTGCGTGAGCACCAGGTGCTGCACGTGTTACCCAAACTGTAGTCTTACGTGGAAGAGGCCAACTACGTGGCATTGCTAAACGCTTCAAATGATTACTGCTTCCCATTATATTCAACTCCTGTTTCCGGTTAGTTTTTGCACACGCAACTTGTCGGTTTCGTCAATTTTAACGACCACGACATTAGAAGAGTGGACCGGTACCGCTTCTTCCTTATTGTCTGACTTACTTCCTTTAGCACCTTCAATGAAAATGCGTCCAGTGTCAGATTCGATTCTTAGAACTGCTCCTGTTAGTGGATTTGCGTTACGCTTTCCACCATGGCGCTTGCCGCCATTTGAGAAATCTCCGCGAATGACACGTACTGTGTCACCTACACGAACTGTGACAGAGCGTACACTAGCAAAACGTGTATCAGGCTTGTCGAGAAGAAGTCTCGCTGTAATACGCTTGCGCTTCTCATGAAGAGGAGCGTTATAGTGCGCCTTGCGTTGTTTGTTTGGTTTCATACTTTTTACCATTCAATTCACCTCAAATAATTTGTTTCGCGTTTGCTGCGATACGAGGCCAGCGTTCTGCTGCCTCTCTTGATACTGGTCCCTTAATATCGGAACCCTGGACATCGCCTTTCTCATTAGTAATGACGCAAGCATTGTCTTCGAATTGTACCCATGTACCGTCAACACGAAGGAAAGGTCTGCGTTGGCGGATGATCACTGCATTGAACATTTGGCGTCGTGTCTCAGGTGTACCCTTTTTGACAGAAACCTTGGCAAGGTCACCGACTCCACCAGCAGGCTGACGACGCATTGTGTTACCCAACTTTAGAATGTTAATGATTTGTACAATCTTTGCACCTGTGTTATCTGCGACATGCAGACGTGCAGCGGTTGGAAGACCACGGGTTTGACGTCCTGCAATTCCCTTCATTGATCCCCACCACCATTTACTTCTACAACACAGAATGAAACAGTCTTTGAAAGCGGTCTGCATTCCATAACCTTGACCGTGTCACCAATGTTGACTTCACCAACACAAGTAGGAAGGTGTGCGGAAAGTGCACTTGTGCGCTTTTCGAATCTCTCGTACTTCTGCATATATCGAACATTATGACGTTCAATAGTGATCGTTCTGCTCATTCCAACGCTAGAGATTGTACCCTCTAACATCTGTCCGCGTAAACGCAAACTGCCGTAAAACGGACAATTAACGTCGCCATCCCATTCCCCTGAAGGTATCTTTACGTCTACTCCGATGTCTCGCATGATTATGCCATCCTGTATTTTTTGTTGATTCTGTCTTCCGGGCGTTGTCCAACACGTGCCCCATTTATGACAACATCACTGTTGCCGATTTTGAAATCAATACTTTGTTTGCCGAGGATGATCTCATTGCTTCCCTCGATTATTGTAATAGTTTCTCTGCTCTCATCAAGAACAATACCAATTCGTCCCAATAGAGAAGAGTCTGGTGATTCTACGACTGTCAGTTGGTCGCCGATCCATGTGGAGTTGTAGATATTCATATCAGCGCACCTCCACATTAAATCCGTTTTCCTTTAGAACTCCAGCAGCCTTTTTCTTATGGTCACCTTGAAGTTCGATAACACGACCCTTTACAGTTCCACCTGCTGCACATTTGTTCTTGAGAAGTTTAGCGAGTTTGTTGATGTCGATAGCTGCATCTTCAATTCCTTCCACCTTTGTGACGATTTTTCCATATCGGCGATGGTCGGTTGACAGAATTGCACACTGCTGCTCTTTGGCGATCTCCTGACAAATACATAGTTCGTCAGGAAGTCCACAAACGCTACAAATTGCTGCCATAATAAATCACCTCCCTTTAATCAATTATTCAAATGTGTTAGAAGTCGGGCAATACTTCTGCGTGTTGCCTTGTATTCTCCAAGACTCGCTGGTGTACCACCAAGAGCCTTTTCTGCACGAAGTTGAAGCAACTCCTCGCGGAGTTCCAATAAACGAGACTCGCGTGCCTCTCGGCTCATCGCTTCGATTTCACGATTGGAAACGAAACTCATGCGCTCGCCTCCACTTTTGCTTCTTCTTGCGCTTCTCGGATTCTCAATTCTTCTTCAGAGAAAATACTAATCTCGTGAGGTAGACGAGTTCCTGAGCGCATGATTTCAACTGTAACACCGATTGTTCCAAGCTTCTTAATCGCTACAGAATATCCCTTGTCCATGTGTTGCAATGCAGTTTCTCCACAAAACTTTACGTGACCCAATAAAAATTTCTGAGTACGGTTTCTTGAACCAGTCAACTTTCCTGCGATTGTGATCAAAACACCGCGTGCACCTGCCTCCATAATGTTGGTTGCAGCACTTGCACCAGCACGGCGGTAGTACCAGCCTCGCTCCATAGCGCTTGCAATCTTTTCAGCCATTACTTGAGCATTGAGAGTTGCATTTTCAATTTCTTCAACCATTAATTTAGGTTGTAGAAGAGAGAACTCTTCATCCAAGCGGCGTTGAAGTTCTTTGATGATTTTTCCTTTTGAACCAATGACCATACCCGGTCTGTCTGCAGTAACCGTAAGAATATCTTGAGGTTTGTTGTTGTTCTTGTTCAGAACTCTTTCAAACTTAAGACTTCCAAAACCGGAACCCTTGGTATTATTCATTAAGAATTCCTTAACAAGATGGCGTTCGACGTTGCGGTCAACTATTGCTCGGAGTGTACTTTGTTTACCCATAATATTCACCTCAGAATTCATCCTCTAACTCATCGTCAGTTGCGTTGAAATCTTCAAGGAAGATCTCTAGATTAACACGGTAATGGTTGCTAGGAGTTGCACGTCCACGAGCACGAGGTATCCAGCCCTTCTTGATTTGGCCTCTATGTGCTGCAACATGCGTGATTTCCATTTCCTCTGCATCTACATCTTCATATTGATGTCGAGCATTTTCCATTGCACTTTCAATCAACTTGATGATTGCACGGCTTGCTTTTACTGGGAAACGTCCAGGTCCAATACCGCCTTTGCGATGTCCGACCATACTAGGTCCAGAACGCTTCTTTTTCAGATTTCCACTTCCCAAACGGAATGGGACTGCTACTGCCTTGCGGCGAATATCTGGGCGGTCTGAATCTATCCTCAGTACTTGGTTAAGGAATTTAATAGCGTTTCCAGCCTTCATATGCTTGATGTGTCGAGCGATTTCAAAACAATGCTTAACGTGCATATCTATACCTACTGCACGAGCTGTTGCCAAATGGCTGCCTTGTAGGAGTTGTGTGTATCCCTTTTGAGGGAGAGCACTTCTCTTGCTGCGTCTGTCTAATTCTTTTGCTTTAACCATAATAAACACCTCACTTCAATGCTACGTTCTGAGAAGAACGGGTTGCACCCACACCAGGGCCACTGTGAGTGACGCTATGGCGAGTCTGTCCGAATTCTCCGAGATAGTGCCCAATCATTTCTGGGGCAATCTCAACTTCTACGAACTTTAGACCATTGTAAACTGCGATTCTCTTACCAACGAACTCAGGTAAAATTGGCATGTCACGGCGATGTGTACGAATAGATCGTCCAGTAGTACGGCGAACACGCTCCAAAAAGTGCTCATTTTCAAGAGAAAGGCCACGTGCAATAGAACGGCGAGCACGAGATGGTAGTAGAGTGATTACAGATGGTGCATCAGGGTTATCTTCAGAAGGCCATAGTGGCATTTCTGTTAATTCCGCGATAGTATATCCGCGATATGTGAATTCCTTCTTTACTCGACCTGATGTAGTTGAAAGACGCTTGCGTGCCTTTCGGCGACTTGCCTTTGGGGTCATATACGACTTCTTCTTGTTTCTTCCCATAATAATTCACCTCAAAGTTTCTTGCCGCGGCCTCTACCAGTGCGGCTTGGTGCGATAAGTCCTACCTTAGCACCTGGCGGAGTTCCACGAGCAACTGAGCTTGGTCCGTGGACAGCCTGGTGATTTCCACCACCGTGTGGATGAGCCACTGGATTCATTGCTACACCACTTACGTGAGGGAACAGTTTTCCACGGGCCTTAGCCTTGTAGTGAGCTGCACCAGCAGTACGCAGTGGCATCTCGTCGCGACCATGACCGGCTAATACACCGATAGTAGCACGACAATTTGCTGAAAGTTCTTTGAGTGCACCTGATGGTAGGCGAATACGGACTTTGCCTCCGATTCGAGCCTCTACAATACAGGAGTTTCCTGCTGCACGAGCAATCTTTCCACCGTCACCTGGACGAAGTTCAAGATTGTTTATTGCAGTGCCTTCTGGAATATTAGCGATCCTAGTAATATTGCCAGGCTTTAGAGCAACATTGTCGCCGATTGCGACACTGCTTCCTATTGCAATTCCTTCTGTTGCAGACACTAGAGTTGTTTCTCCACCTGGTAACTTCACTCTTGCAAGTGGAGCTGAATGTACTGGAGAATGAACTAGTTCTGTTACTTCACCGACTACATCGGTTGCGCGTGGCATGCAATTAGCACCTGGGAAACGGTGGCTCGCCACGCGGTAACGTGGTGAGGACCCTTTGCGTTGTGCACGAATTCTCTTACCCATGATAAATCACCTCAGAATGCTCCTAGACGCATAGCCGCGTCCTCGGCGTCATAACCTTCAGCAAGACGCACAGATGCGTGCTTCCCATGCTTTGAGTTACGAACATTAACCTTTGCAACTTCAACTTCGAAAAGTGTTTCAACCGCTCTTGCGATTTGATTCTTAGTTGCACTACGATGAACAATGAATTCAAGGCGACTCTGACTTGAACGAGCTTCCATTGACTTCTCTGTTAGCCACGGTTGAATTATAATCTTGTATGCGTCCATGATATTCACCTCAGTTAAGAGCCTCCACAGCCGCCTTAGTAAAGACGGTTAGACGGCCAACATCGCCACCAGGTGCCAAATCTTCAGCAGATAGGTTACAAGCAGCGACTACGTCCACACCAGGTAGGTTTCTTGCAGCTTTTGCAAGTCCGGATTTCTCCTTAACAACTAATAGAATGGACCTAGGTGTCTTGTGAACACGCCCTCTCATCTTTCCTTTTCCAGCACGGATTTTTCTTCCATTACGAGCACGCATTAAATCATCACCAAGGCCAATCTCGTTGAATATTGATAATATCTTCCTTGTAGCGCTACCATGATTGAATTGTTCAATATCGAATTCTTCGCTCTTTCCATCACGGACTTCTACATAATTCCCTAGAACGAGTGGAAGTGCGGTAATATCTCCTGAGAATCGGTGACCACGGTTTGCGACTGCTTCAAGATCAGTAGTTGCTGCGAGTGCTGAGTTTCTAGCAATTCTTCGCTCTTTGGAATTCAACTTACGAGCCCATATCTTCTCAACCTTAGGACCATGTGCTCGTCGACCACCGAGAGTATGCGGGCTTTGTGCACCACGGCTTTGACCCGTACGGCGCATAATACGAGATACACCTCGTCCCTTGCCCCACCATTCTACTGAGTGCTTCATACCAGACATAGGCGCACGCTTTCCTCCGTGTGCTCTTTGACCGTATGCTTGCCTTCGGTTAGCACGAGCGCTTGCTACTGCTAACTTGATCATGTCCGGGCGAAGTGGTGCGGTGAATGCCTCAGGAAGAGTTACTTTCTTTCCTAATGAGATTTCAACTGAATAGTTTTCTTGGAGGCGTCCTGCATCAAGTTCATCTTGACTGACATTATTTGTAATATCCATAACTGCGACTTTCATGCTCAGACCCCCTGCTTCGATGCTGTACTTACGTAGGTAATCTCGTAATCATGTAGCGCTTTATCGCTACCACGAGTTGCGTCACGGAATCTGATCAAACGCTTTGCAGGACCAGGAACGCTACCATGAACTAGAATGTAATCACACTTTACTTCACCATAGTGAAGGAAACCACCAGCAGGTGTAATTGAATGCTCCTCTGGGTTTGCTACACGCATGATGCGCTTGTTGTACTCAGTTCTTTGGTGGTATCCAGTTTGACCACCTTGACGGATGCTCTTTCGAACATATCCGTCACCGAATGCTCCCATGTTACCGTGTTGTCGGCGTTTCTTGGAGTTCTTGTGAGATTGAAGTTTTCCACCAAATCGCTTGATAACACCTTGCCATCCATAGCCTTTTGTTACAGCGATAATATCAGTTAGTCCACCTTCTTTGAATGAATCTGCGAAAGAATATTCTTCACCCAACTTTTCCTTAGCGAATTGAAGTTGATCTTCGAAAGTGCCACCATCAAGCCCCATCTCCATAACATCAGGGACCTTTGTTGAGAGTCCGCCGACAGTAGCTGGTTGTGTTGCAACAATTAAGCGAACTTCGCAGATATCTGCATTTAGTAGATTCTCGAAGTGCTTATCAGCGTCGTGCTCTTTGCGCTCTGGTAGGCGCTTGAATAATTCAGGGAAGGCATCTGAGATTTGGCTGGCATCAGACCAAGCCTCACCGATTGCCCTCATACCATAGGGGCTCATTTCGTATCCACGTACTCCAAGAATTCTCATCTTAGGACATTCAACAACTGTTACTGGAACACGAACTTCTTGACCAGCAGAAAGGCTTGTTGGGTTTAAATCACGAGAAAGAATGTGAGTCATACCAGCTTTCCAGCCAGCAAATCCTTGCACTCTAACTTCGCTCGCATCGGTTGTAGGCCACGAATTTACATGACCGAATGTGCGGGCAGACCGCTTTCGCGGGCTAAACGCCATCGATCCACGACGTGGGTGATTTCTCTTTGCCATATGGGATTCCTCCAGTTTTTTGTACAACGAATTGGCCCCACCGAAGGGGCGTACGAGGGCTCTCAGGTTGAGAGAAGCCGTGACACTGCGTTCCGTTTCCACTGTTGGAAAACGAGACTATAGGATTCCTCATGGGATGGTCCTGTGTGTCTGGCTACTCACCTTTAAGCAACCCTCCGACCAACCTCCCCTATATGAGGAGTTCGGTCTATAAATGCGGCTTAGTTGCGTGGTTCTTGAATATTATACTCAACCAATAATGCACAAAATGATTTCATCTTTTACCCTCATAATTCAGCAACTACACACATTATCCTTTTTTACCCTCGGTGTGAAGGAAAGGATATGGCAACTGTTCAACATCCCTTCCTGAAAGATGGTGTTGAGGCAAGAGCATACCAATTACAAGCCCTAGAGTGCTGTTTAACCGCATCCACAATGATGGTGATGCCTACCGGTTTTGGAAAAACTGCAGTTGAATGGATGGCGATGGCAAATTGTCTGCACAATGAAAAAGGCAAGATTCTACTTATTGCACCTACAACCGGATTAGTTGAGCAACAACAGCGAATGGCAAGGGCTATGATCAATATTGATGAGAATGAAATAATCACCTATACAGGCGATAATGCACCTGCTATCAGGCCAGAATTATGGAATACTGGCAAAATCATTATCGCAACTTCACAAGTAATCCGCAATGATGTCCAAAATGGGCTCATTGATTTGAACGATTTGGGTCTACTGATTTTTGATGAAGCACACCACGCGACCGGGAACCATGCTTATTCTCAAGTTGGACAATTGATGTATAAGGCCAATCCTAAATGTTCCGTTATTGGTGCAACTGCTAGCCCAGGTTCAACTGAATCTGGGATTAGAGAAGTCGCTAAAAATTTGAATATCAAGACTTACTCTGTCAGTAAGAAGGAAAATTCTCTTTTACAGCCATATAAGGTTAACATGAAAATTACTCCTCACTATCTGGAACTGGGAGATGAACTCAATAATATCATCCTACCTTTGGAGGTCCATCAAAACTCAGAGGCTGAACAATTGAGAAAGATGGGTTTCTTGGCCCCCACCGGGCATTTATCTTCGAAATTAATAGAAGATGCGCAACGTAAGGCAAGTATTGCGATACAAAGAAGTGATACCCGTGGATACAATGCTGCGAGAAAGATATCCAATCTGCGCCGAGTTCATATCTTGCTAGATCTCCTTAGAACTCAAGGATTGAAATCCGCCCAAGCATTTGTTGATAGGGCAGAAGAAGATGGTAGAAGTGGACAAAGAGGAACTAATAGTTTCGTTGCATTACCATGCATCCATGATTTTCTAAATATTTCAAAGCGGTTGGATGAATTACATCCAAAACCAGAACATGTAGCTGCTTTATTATCACAACAATTGAAAGACTCTCCTGAAAGTAAAGTATTAATCTTTACAGAATACAGGGATACGGTCGACTTGTTAGCGGATAGACTTAATTCTATAGATGGCATCGTTGCTGACCGATTTATTGGCCAATCTGGGACCGGTAGCAGAAAAGGAATGAATCAAAAACAACAACTATCACAATTACAACGATTTCGTGAAGGTGACATCAATGTCCTAATTGCTACTTCTGTAGGAGAAGAAGGATTAGATGTTCCTGCTGCAGATTTAGTGATATTATATGAGCCAGTTCCAAGCGCTATTCGCACTATACAAAGAAGAGGAAGAACTGCAAGACAGCGAGATGGTGAAGTCCATATTCTAATCGCAAAAGACACACGAGATGTTTTCGTCTATATGGCCTCAAAAAGTAGAGAAAAGAAAATGCACATAAATCTAGATAAGATAAAGAATGGGATTCAATCGATTCTAGAAAAACTTCCAACTGGAGAAATACTATCTGATTTCTCTGTTGTTGAGGAAGACGGAAGCATAGTATCTGCAACTGATTACCTATCTTCTGAAATAAAGAGACTTGATGAACTATACCCAGTAATAGAAACAGTAGAAATAGATGTCAAGAAAGATAGCGGAAGGACAACTGATACGTCCAGTGATAGTGTTCCGGTAATCACTCCGGAAATGCGAAGACCAAGCAATCAAATGGGATTGGAATCGTTCTCCAATCTCACTGAGAAAAAAATTGAAACGAACATTGGGGAAAAGGAGATTCTGCCCGATAACACACAATTGAAATCGAAATGGAATGTGATCTTGGATGGTACAAAACATAAAAGCAACAAAAACGAGAATGAAAGCAACGATTGAATAAATGCTCAATATTGGAGATTCAACTTCCAATAATCAGCGCACGTGTTCTTAATTGTGCAAATCTATCAGGATAGTGTCCTAAGGCGAATGCAACTAATTCTGCAAGATGGACTACTGGCATTGCAGTATCCTTTCCAGTTAATTTACCTGCCCTTGATTGGTAAGAATCGAGGTTCGAATGCGAAATAGTGCATGCACTTACCATGATATCTGCGCCATTCTGTTTTGCATCAGCAAGAACTGCTGCTGTCATGGCCATTGCTGTACCCTCTAGAGTCAGCAGTGAAGGTGCGCCAACACTTTGGCACTTCAGTTCATAATCTACCGGAACCCCACCAATTGCATTGATTAACTGTTCTAAGTAATTAGGAAGAAAAGCATCGTCATTTCCACATGCGCCCTCTCTCTGCATATTAGAACCATAATATCCTGCAACATTGAGTTTGATTGGATTGATTACAGCAGCACTGATTTTGTCCAAGCCAATTTCTTCAACCAAGTAGTGAAGAAGATGGCGAGATTTGGATTCACCTAAATATTCGATTCCAGATGTGAGGGATATCAGATTATTCAACTGTGAAGCATATACTGAATCGGAAGCAATTATGTCCGCAGTATCACACATTATTGCGTGAGATGTTGCACAGGTCGTCATAATATCAAGGCTTTTTTGCTCAGCTAGTGCAAGATTACGAGCAACCAATGAATGCTGTAGTTTCGGTGATGCTTGGCCAATAATATTGCCACCATCACTAGATGCCTTTGGAATTTCGATCAACTCAATTCCAAGTGTCTTACACAAAGGAACGATACAATCCTCAACTTCCATAGAGGCAGCCCTTGCTGTATTGCCTGGATAATATGCGATTTTTGCCATAATAATCACCTTAGAATCTCTTGTCAATTTTATTGAATAGACTAACAACTTCGTGATGAGCATCAACCTTTGAATTTATCATATTTGGAATCTTACCAATACCTGATGGTGGCATCAATAATCCTTGAAGACCACGTATTGGCGGTCCTCCGTTACGTGTAAATCCTAATAACATGCGTGCGGAAATACCGTTGAATATGTTGCCAATCAAGCCAAGTGGTCCGAGAACCTGACGGTATAATGTGGTTTCATTGACATTGCCAGTCCACTTAACACTGCGTCCATACCATTTTACTAAGCGACCATGTTTTCCACCGTAATTACTTGCATTGAGAAGATATGCTCTTGCAGAGTTCAACCCATTTGCTGCAAGTTTCCCATCAAATCCATAGCGTGCGATCGATGACAAATCTGCTTCCGCCCATACGCCGTCTGTTTCATTCAATGAAGAGATAATATTCTTTCTTTGCTCTGCTCCACATCTTGGGTCTTCAGCACGTAGCCATTGCTGTAAATGGATGCCAGGTCCTTCGTATGCCTTGTCATAACTTGAAGTATCCGACATTGATTGAATCAATTGATAGGATAAAATGTCACTCTTCTGATGCAACTCAGTAGCGAGTGATGCATCCATTGTAGCAACCGCAGCACCGTTCAATAAACGAACTCCTTCTCTTGGGTCAGCTCTCATCCAAGGCTCAGCTCTTGCCCTTGCTGCCTCGTATCCGGATAAATCAACAATTAAATCACGGATAATAGGCAATCCTGGTGCTGGTTCAATCTTCAAATTGCCACTAGCCCCAATTAAATCTGATATTCGTGCGATATCTGCAAGAACAATTCTTCCATTAACACGAACTCCGGTAGTTGGAGTACCACCGTTTGTTCCTCTTCGGAATGCCAAACTACCATCGACATCTTGCTGGATGCAAATTAACAAATCCTCAACTGTTGCGTGGGCGGGTACTGCACATGAAATCGTATCCCAGCCCGATTGTGCTGTGCTAGGGCAATATCTGAATAATTCAAGGGTTACTGAAATCTCATCCATTACCACTGTACCCGGCGTGAAATCACCTGATGACACTGAATCATCTCCACCAGCACCATATGCACTCATTTCCTCAACCAATGATTCGTGGAATATTCCAGCGTCATCAACACAAGCAATACGAGGTAGCACTGTTTTGACCCATGCAGCCCAAGGTTCGTTAAAGTCAACATCACATAGTTGAATTTGCTGAATTGAAGTTGCTCCTAATGCTGAAAACTTTTGATCCCAATCAACTCCGGCTTTACAGAACTCATCGTAAGAAGAGTCTCCGATTGCACAAACTGAATAATTTACTCCTGCTAATGTAGGTGATGAACTATTTACGTTTTGCCAGAAATCTTCTGCGTTATCTGGCATATCACCTTCACCCCAAGTAGAAGTGATGATCAGTACTCTCTTGCAACCAACCAAACTTGCTGGATTGTAACCATCCATATCAACTGCGTTTGCAACCAATTCATAATTAGCAGCCAACTTTGCAGTTTTTTCTGCAAGACCTGCTGCATTACCTGTTTGAGAACCGAACAAAATTGTTAATGTTCTATCACCAGAAAATACTGCTGTTAAGGCATCGCTTGTTCCTGCTGAAATCGAAACTGGTGCCGCTGCCGCTACTGTTGCTACGAATTCTGCAATTGGTGCTGCTGTTTCTGCTTCTGCTTCTGCAGCAGGTGCTGAAGTTTCAACCATTTCGAACTTGATGATATCCACTGGGCAGGCTTCTGCTGCCTCTTTAATATAATCTACGAATTCTTTACCGAAGTCGGCCTTCAAAAGAGAGCCCCCGGTGTTGCGGTCAAATACTCCATCAATACGCACTGCCGCTACGATTTGAGAGGTTTCATCAGTCAATTGAAAGACTTCAGGACAAATGTCCTGGCATGCATCACAAGTGATACAGTCTTCTTCAATCCAGACCTTTGCGATTATGGACATTCGGGCCACCGGCGCTCAAGCATGTGCTGAGCAATCTTTCCACCTAAGAACGGCCTTTCAAGGTTACCACAAACCGACCATCAAATTACGGCAAAGAAATATATTCAAGACCTTATATTGCAACAGAAAAACTACTACTAAAAATGGAGTCAACAGACTTCACATTTGGAAGTCGCCCATTCCACCCATGCCTTCACCCATTGGAACACCTTTGGATGAAATAACGTCATCAATTCTTAAAATCATGATCGCTGTTTCAGTAGCTGATTGAATCGCTTGTTCAACAACACGCATTGGCTCAAGCACATTCATGGATTTCATATCTATTACTCCACCTTCGTAAACATTGATTCCTGTGTGGCTTGCACCATCTGCATGAGCCTTACGAAGTTCAATTAGAGTAGTAACTGGGTCAAGACCAGCATTTTCTGCTAATGTGCGAGGGACTATTTCCAAAGCACTAGCAAAAGCCTCAATAGCCATTTGCTCTAATCCACCAACAGTTTCTGCATATGTACGCAGGTCTCTTGATAAAGCGGCTAGTACGGAACCTCCACCGGTTAGAACGGCACCATCTTCCCAAGCAACTGAAACGACACCGACTGCGTCATCAAATGCTCTTCGAATCTCATCAACAACGTGTTCTGTGCCACCGCGAAGTAATACAGAAACTGATTTTGCTTCAGGGCATCCGGTAATGAAAGTCATGTTTGACTCTCCAATTTTCTTTTCCTCAACCTTTGCAGCATGCCCTAAGTCGTTTGCTGTTAGATCATCCAAGTTGGTAACAATATTACCACCTGTAGCCTTTGAAAGTGCTTCCATATCAGATTTCTTGGCACGACGAATTGCCATTATTCCTGCCTTTGCCATGTAGTGTTGTGCTAGTTCATCAATTCCCTTTTGACAGACCAATACATTTGCACCACTTTCTTGAATTTTTGTTACCAGTCCACGAATATAACTTTCTTCTTCTGCTAAGAAGTGAGCGAGTTGGCTCGGGTCTGTAATCTGAATCTTTGCATCAACTTCTGTTTTCTTTACTTCAATAGCCGAATTAACTAATGCGATTTTTGCATCGCTAAGAGAACGTGGCATACCTGAGTGAACTCTCTCCTTATCTAGAATGATTCCATCTATTAGGCTAGAGTCTTTGATAGAGCCTCCTTGGCGCTTCTCGACTTTGATGTCGGAAAGGTCAATTATCCTCTCACCATCTTCAATAAATCCTACCGCATTTACAGCACGAACACAAATATCTGCCATGAAAGACTTTACCGCACCAGCAGATTTGCCAGTTAGTGCTGTCTTTGCTACTTCCATCAAGACCGAATCATCATTATTAGTAGGTATTCCATGACTAACCAATAATTCAACTGCTTTCTCTGCAGCAAGACGGAATCCTTCACAGATTACAGTTGGGTGTATATTTTGGTCGATTAAATCTTCACTTCTCTTCAACAGTTCACCGGATAGAACTACTGCGGTTGTGGTTCCATCAAAGCAATGTTGTTCTTGAGTTTTAGCGACTTCTATGATCATCTTAGCAGCCGGATGGTCGATATCCATTTCTTTGAGGATTGTAGCACCATCATTAGTGATTACTACATCACCCATAGAGTCTACTAACATCTTGTCCATTCCCTTTGGACCAAGAGTTGAACGAACTGCATCTGCAACGGCTTTTGCTGCTGCAATGTTATTCGATTGTGCACTTCGTCCGCGTGTTCTTTGTGTTCCTTCCTTTAAAATAAAAATTGGTGCTTGTCCATTACCGTACATTGGATTGAACCTCCCTGTAATTTTGCCGACGGCTCTCCCGACTTGAACCCTACGCTTGTTCGTTAAGTAATTTATTTTACAAAATTAGAAGAATATGTTGCTTAAGCACGACCATTTTGCTCTAGCCACATCTGACCATATGCTCCCCATTGCTCCATTGACCAACCATCTGGCAGACCTTCTGCAGGAACTGGTGGTGCTTGTACTACCGGAACTTCAGAAACAGGTGCAGGGGCCACTGGGGCTGCAGCGACTGGTGCTACCGAAGGAACTTCTTTGACGATATCTGGCGCAGAGAATACACCTTGTGACGTTACTGTTGGAGCAGATGCTACAGAACCATAGGTTGATTGTAAACTCTCTTCGTAGCCTGCTTCTCCCCAGCCACCATAATCATCTTCTTCTTCTCCAACAAATATTTGGTTCTTGAGGAATACTCCTCCGACTCCCATAATCACAATGAAAACAATCCAAATCAATATATTCTGGAAATCGAAAGCGGATGATTCTCCATTGACATCAGTACCAACATTGGAATTTGTTTTAGTCAATATGACTTGCAAGTTGTACTTGGCTGCATCACTAACAGTCTCTGAACGCGCCCAAAGTGTGAGGTTTGTGGATAGAGTATCGGAATCCAAATTTAGAAGTGTGGTTTCGGAGATTTCAAAAACAATAGTAACTGATCGTTCTTCACCTGCTGCTAAAACAAATCCTCGGTCAGAATTTTGAATTCTTGCTTGGAACCAAGAACCGGATTCACCGTTGTCTAATTCCATAGCAACAGATTGTGAATCAGTGTATTGGTTTCTAACTGAAACAGTAATTGTATAATCTTCTTCAGAATCTAGGATTTGTAATGGTGGTTGGTTGTAAATAATCCTTAACCATCCAAGAGAACCGACTGAGTAAATCGATTCACCCCTAGCAGAAACATTTTGATCGGAAACACTAGTTGCTATTACGCCAAGTGTTCTTTCTCCATCTGTCCCTTCAATGAATGAAAATCTAACCGATACATTGACACTTGCGCCAGTTTCAATTTCAGAAGTTACTCCGTCCATTAATCCTGTAAACTCAGCAGTCATTCCGTCTGGAATATCTAATGACATTTTGAAGCGGTCAGGATTATTACCATCATTTCTAACTTCAAAGGCCATCGTTTGAGCTGGGTCTCCCGGAATATAGGATTGCTCAGCATCCTCATTAGAAACCCATACTGCTGCAGTATCAAGGATATCAACGGTAACTGTTATTTCTTGTTTGATTGAATTATCAATAGAATTGGTAGCGATTACCCTAACGCTGTATAGACCCGGTTTCAATCCAATTGGCATTGGTAAATTGAGAATGATTGTTGATTCTCCATCCCATGCATCCAATACTGGACTTTGAGCAGCGGTTATTTCTGCTCCGAGTAACCAATTTGATTGGATTATTGAATAATTGTATATTTCATCATCATTTCCTTGATTTAGAATTGTGATGTAAACCTTCTGCGCAACTCCATTTGCTGCCCCGTCGATAGTGAATATATCAGATTCTAGCGATAGTTGACGGAAGATCGGAACTTCAAGATTACGTACCAACACATCATTTCCGAATAATGCACCACAAGAACCACATGTTGCTCTCAAATTGAAAGAGACGACACCCGGTGATGCATCGCTTGGAGCAGTAATATTGAGCATGAAATCGCCAGATTCACCACGATTGAATGTAATTGGTTGCGATTGGGATACACCTGTTTCGTTTTCAATTAGTCCAAGCCATCCGTCTTCTGAAAATGTTGTTGCAAGATTAAATGCAGCATCCTTATTTCCTGAGTTTTGCAATCTAAATGGAACTACTACAGATTCACCTGGAGCAACAGTTCCAGCATTTAGAGACACTGTAGATGTAAGAGATACACCGAATTGTTCTGAGACTGCGACGTCCATTGTCAATCTTCCTTTCTCCCCAGTAGAAGAACTGCTGGCATCAGTAAACCAAACTTCCCAAATCACTTGTTGGACATCTGCACCTGCTGGTATGCTAAGATTGACATAAACTTCACGAGTTGCTCCACCTGGGATTGCAGGCATTAGGACATTGAAATCGTGGTCGTTAGAGTCTGCAACATCAATTCTAATCATTGGCATTTGAGGACTCATCCACGACATATTTGTTACATTTGTTTCGATGCTAACAAGAGCGGTTGAATATCCATTATTGGTAAGATCACACTTTAATTGCATTATCCCCAATGGCGGACCTGAATATCCACCTGCAGGGTTATCACAATCTAATTCCAATGTGTAATCTGAAACTTTGGTGACACCGAATTGAATCCAATCATCAACATGGAATCCTTCACTTGCACCACCTGAATCAGAATTGAAAAGCATTCCCAAGAAGAATGAATTGCCGCCGAGGAATAAATCTGGGTTACTCAAACTTGGATTTTGCGCCCATGTCACCTGCGGGTCCCA
>DAJY01000070.1:0-420 GCA_002499015.1 Euryarchaeota archaeon UBA242 | reverse complement strand
ACTGATATTACCGGAGCTACGCCATAATTCAATTGAAACGGAATCTCCTGCTTCCATACTTCCCCATGCTTGAATATGGAATTGAGATGAAATATAATTGCTTGAGTAAAATTGCTTTCGGCAAATCCATGTTTGGTAAATTTGAGACATACCTGAATCAAGTTGTCCTTCTGAACCACATTGCCCATCATTGACTTGGTAAATATTTACTAAGCGATCATTGGCACTTGATGGATAATCTGAACCACCCGGAGTAGAATGTCTCCAATGTTTTGTGCCAACAGCACCGGTAGAATCATCTTGCCATGAACCTGCACTAGTAGCATCACCGCCACTAACTGGATAACGAGCAGATAAGAAAGTTAACTTGGATGGACCAGCCCAGCCATCAAAGATATCTTCGGCAATCGCAACTGGAAC
>DAJY01000090.1:24348-27331 GCA_002499015.1 Euryarchaeota archaeon UBA242 | reverse complement strand
CACAGCATCTAGCGGCCGAGCAATGGCTTGTAGTGGAGACATCTGCCTATCGGAAACAATGCCCGACCCAAATGGATATGACAACGCGTCATGGCCAGGTGGTGAATGGGTTGAACTGCATAATTCGGGTACAACCGATATTAGTATCCTAAATTGGGTCTTAAGCAATAAGGCCTCTAAAACTCTTATCTTAAATTCAACTACAATTGTTGACTATGATTCTCAAAACTCTTCATCTTGGACCATCACTGCAGGAGATTATATGTTAATTGCGAGAAATGGTACTCCCCAGTCGCAATTCTATCTCTCAAATACTGCTGATGCACTTGACCTCTTTGATTCATCGGGGACTAGAGTAGACCAAGCCAGTTGGAATGGTTCAAACTCGGGTAGCAGTAAAGTTGCTGACCCAGCAAACGCTGCATATGATTGGATTGATGAATCTAATCCAAGCCCTGGACAAGCAAATGGGGGTGGAGTTAGCGGATTGATTCCTAGTGACTTAGTCATTTCCGAAGTGCTTCCAGACCCTTGGCCAAGTTATGACAATTCCACATGGCCTGGCGGTGAATGGATTGAGATCTCAAATACTGGAACTTCTATTATGGACCTTACTGGATGGTCTATCACTGATGCTGCTGGAAATGAATTGCGCTTTAATGAAACGCATTTGGTCGGAGCAAATTCCTCTGCATCATCTTATGAGATTTTGCCAGGTGAAAATAGAATAATCGCAATCAATGGTTCATCATTTTATGGAATCCTCAATAATGGCGGTGAGACACTAACCTTGCATTGGCCAAATGGTACTGATGCGCAACAAATTAGTTGGTCTGAATCTGAACCTGGCTTTTCTATGGTCGATTCTTCTGTCGGTGGACATTGGGTCTACTCCGCATACCCTACACCTGCTGAATCTAATCCTGGAAGAATTAATCAAATGCCTGTACAACAATCAGACATTCAGTTTAGTGAAGTATTGCCTAATGCCACTAGCGATGGAATGGTTTTCCCTGATGGTGAATGGATCGAATTACATAACACCGGTTTGGTATCAATTGATTTGATGGGATGGAGTATTATTGATGGAATGGGTAACGAGACTTTTCTCGACCCCGCATCAATAGTCACCAATCAAAGTCAAGGTTCTACTATGATAGATGCTGATGGAAGAAGGTTAGTCCAATTCAGTTCCGAGACAAGACTATGGGATAATCACAACCATCTGATTTTGGTTGACCCGAGTAAAATGAATGTCGATATGGCTTGGTATGCCACTGATTATGGTGAAAATGTTTCTTTGACGCGTTCAACAAACCAATACTACCCATGGTCTCCAACACCATATCCTACGCCTGGTCAGCCGGAGGCTGATACCACTACAGCAACTGGTGATATTGTAATCAGCGAAATATATCCTGATGCTATTGGCGCTGATAGCCAAAATTGGCCACTTGGAGAATGGGTGGAATTATACAATCGTGGGACATCAACAATCTCATTGGCTGGTTGGAAATTGACTGCCCAAGGTCGTTCGTTATCACTTCACGAATATAATATGCCATTCAAAACAAATTCTGATATTGCACCAGGTGAATCGGTTTTAGTCGTACTAAATGGGACTAGTAGTTTCTATCTAAAACATACAAGTGCTGACATTATTAGTTTAACCAATGGCAATGGAATTAATATCCACAATGTTTCTTGGGATAATACTGTAGAAGGTGAATCATTAATCGAACCTACCTCTATGCATGCTGGTGCTGGAATACTCGGAACGAATGCATCCACTGGTACCGACTGGGTTCAATCCGCTTGGCCAACACCTGGTCAACTCAACCCACCATGGCCTGAATATATTGGTTCTGAAGATTTACAAATGACTGAAATTTTACCATACTGTAATGATGGTTCTGTATCTCCTGCTGATGACTGGATTGAATTGCAAAATGTTGGAGTGGAAGCTATCAATTTGAGCCGATGGAGATTTGATACTATCGGAGAAGACCGTGTATTCATTCGTGAAGACAATATATGGATTAATGGAATCAATCCAGAAATCAATCTCTTACTGCCTCAGGAAAGAGCAGTTATTTTGCTGGACAACTGGATAGTCTCCGGATTAGGGGATACGGTTTCTCTTTCAACACCTGATGGTAAAGTAATTGATTCTGCCACTTGGAGCATCATTACAGATTGTCAGACTCTAATGCCTGGCGAGAATGCCAACGATGATTGGGTACACACAATGTGGCCTACTCCTGGTCAAGATGAGCCTGACCCAAGCCAAAATGCCAATGTTGAAGACATCAAATTCACACGCTTTATGAGCGATGGTTCAGCAGAATTTACATCCAGTAACGAATTTGTTGAAATCTCTAACATTGGAAATGAAATCGCCACATTAAATGGATGGACTTTACGCCATACCTCTTCCTCCAACTCTGTATTTGAAGCCGCATTTACCACCTTCAGTATTCCTGCCAATTCAGCTATAATTCTAACAGGAGATGCTAATTCATTATCAGATTATGAAGATGGAATCATTGTAGAGATGGATACTGTTCTGAATAGAAGTGTGTACTTGTCAGATTCCGGTGCTGCTTTGCAACTAATTAATCCGAATGGAATAATTGCCGATACTATCGTTTATGGTAACGGCCCAGTAGATGTTGAAGGATGGTCGGGAATTAGTTTAGTTGAACCCTTTACTGGTATTGACCATCTAATATATCATCGAGGAGATGGTTGTGGCCAGATGCAAGATTCTGATACTGTTTCTGATTGGCACCAACGTTGGGGAAGACTTGGCGGTAGCACATTCTGTTCTACAGCTAATTTTTCAGGGCAAATGGATGTAACTCCACTGATTGCCCCACAAGATGGGCTAGTTGATTTGGTGGAATGGATTAATCAGGCACAAACTTCACTCCACCTCCATGTTTACCAACTACAACAAATGAATTTGTTCAACGCCCTATTA
>DAJY01000090.1:22081-24084 GCA_002499015.1 Euryarchaeota archaeon UBA242 | reverse complement strand
AATTATTTCTGGTCACTTTATGATATGGAAATGCAATATGGACTTGCAGCGGAATTGGCTGATGCAGGTGCAAATGTACTTTGGTTCTCAGCCTCAAATAGCGACCCATATTTATTCATTCACAGCAAGGTTGCTGTTCGCGATGGACAAAGTGTTTGGATGGGTTCTGGCAATTGGAAACCATCATCAATGCCACTACCGGATTCATGGGGTAATCGCGACTGGGGTGTGATTGTAGATCATGCAGGATTTGCTAGTGAAGTTCTTTCTCAAATGCAATACGATGAGGATGTTTCACGCCAGCATATCCGACAAGCTACCGCTTCCGATATGCCAGCAGGATGGGATTTACCGAGTCAAACCGCATACAATGGGACATCGGTTGCAAAGATTTCCGGCAACTTTAGTGGACAACTGATAACCTGCCCAGACAACTGCATCAGTGGTTTGGTTTCGATGATCGATTCATCACAAAGTGAGATTCTATTATCACTTCAATATCTTGATTTGGATTGGAACTATGGATGGGGAGCAAACCCTGTGACTTCCGCATTACGTTCTGCTGCTGAGAGAGGTGTAGCAATACGTTTGATACTAAATGGGGCCTATTTGGATGAAGATATTCAAAATGCAGTAGATACTTTCAACGAGCAATGGAATGGTAGTGAAGGGTATGATGTCTCAGCCATAATAATGTCAAACGATGGAACTGTCAGTAAATTACACAACAAGGGTGTTATAATCGACCAGCAATCAGTATTAGTATCCTCAATAAACTGGGGTTCATCTGCTTTGACTCGCAATAGAGAGATGGGTGTATTGATACATAGCCAAGAAGTTGCAGAACCTTACATCGAATCATGGTATCAAGATTGGAATAGAGTTGACAATGATACAGATTCTGATTTAGATGGACTACCTGATTATTGGGAAGTTCAATATTCACTAAATCGTTCTCAACGATTTATTGTTTCACAAAACCTGAATGAAGGTTTAGTCGATGCTGATGGTGATGGATTACAGAATTATGTTGAATTATTGTTTGGAGGAAATCCAATGTCAGTTGATACTGATGGTGATTGTATTGAAGATAATGTTGAAGTTGCATGGGCTCAGTCAACTGCAATGGATTCTGAAATCGAAGATGTATCTCCTTTTGATGCCATTAACCTAGCCGATGCAGATGGTGATGGTGTCAATGAATCGGAGAGTATGGGGTGTGATTTAGGAGGCATTCTTGTTGATGAACCTACTGATAATGAAACCAATAATCAAAACGGTACTAACATTACTGATTCTGATGATGATGGGATTCTAGATGCTGATGATCTCTGCCCAAATACCCCAACTGGCGTATCAAGGGATTTAACTGGCTGTTCATTAGAACAAAGGGCAGTTTTGGCAACTCCATCGAACCAAGATAGTGAAAACTTAGGAGCAGATTTAATGATGTATCTGATGATTTCTGCAGGGCTGTTATTAGTTGGAGCATTCTTAATTTTAAATCGAATAAATAAAAATGTTGAGGAACGGAAGGATTTAGTTACACTCAATTCCTTTGATGATGTTGAACTTTCTGAACCGATTCAGACATCTGAATGGGCAATGCCTGTTCTCGATGGTTCAAATCCGCAACCCGTGATCCTCGCTATAACGCAAGCGGATTTACAACGATTCCCTGGATGGGACGAGACTATGATTAGTTCATATTTAGACCAAGGTTGGACCATTGAGCAACTTGATGAATATTACCAACAACAGGTTTCACAGCATAATGATCAATCCTAACATTAACAAAGGAGCATCCAGTGACAATTGGTGAGTGCTATGAGATATAACAGTAATTCAAACCCGGTAATGAGTGAAAAGTTTTGGGAAAATATTTCTGGTAACAACGTAATGACATACGAAGGTGCGATGCAGAAAATTGGAATTCTTCTAGGATTTACAGTGATTTCCGCCCTATTTACTTCAGCATTTTCTCTTGAGGCATTGCACAATAA
>DAJY01000090.1:9405-21863 GCA_002499015.1 Euryarchaeota archaeon UBA242 | reverse complement strand
TTCTAGCGATGATAATATATATTGCTCGTCCGAAAAATCCTGCACCATTGATGATAACATATGCTATTATTGAAGGTGTATTTATTGGCGCAATGTCGTCCGTAATGGAATATTTTTACCAAGGGATCGTAATTCAGGCTATATTGGGTACACTAGCGATTTTTATCTCAATGTATTTTCTCTATGTCAGTAAAGTTTTGAGGCCAACTCCGACTTTTAACAAAATTGTAATCAGTCTTACAATGAGTATCATGCTGCTATATGTTATTTCGATGGTCATTAGTCTAGCAACACCGTATCAAATGCCATTATTGCATTCCTCCAGTCCAATGGGAATTGGATTGACCGTGTTCATATTGGTGATTGCAGCTCTAAACCTTATAATGGATTTTGGATTCATTGAACAAAGCGTACAAAATCAGACTCCAAAGGTTGGAGAATGGTGGGGTGCTTTTGGTATGCTAATTACTCTAATTTGGATTTACATCGAAGTCCTACGATTACTGTCAAAATTGCGTTCACGAAATTGATAGCAACCCCATAATTGATAGGGCATCGCTGGCAAGGAAGATATTGATAGACATGTCAAGACAACTCACCGTCCTTGATTTTAACGATTTCATTGGTGAAGACGATATGCTAAAACAGCAATTCGTTGAAGACTGTGGGATTGCATTACAAGATATTGGATTCTTTGCGTTGAAGAATCATGGTATCGCACTTTCACTAATTGAGCAATGTTATCAACAGGCTGAGAGTTTTTTTGGCCTTGAAGAGAATTCAAAAATGAAATACTTGCTCCCAGGTATCGCTCATCAGCGAGGTTATACCGCTTTTGGAATCGAGAATGCGAAAGGAAACCTTGCACCGGATTTGAAAGAGTTCTGGCAAAATGGCAGAAGCCACATAAAAGGTAAACCTGCACCCACATATCCCCAAAACGTTTGGCCACATGAAGAGATTCCACAATTTGAAGCAGCTGTTGATGGCTTATTTTTACAAATGGAACTGCTATCTAGATCAATACTGCAATCCTGTAGTTTCTATCTAGGAAAAGATGCAAATTGGCTCGGAGAGATGGCCGAAGAAGGCAACACGATTATGCGGGTAATTCACTATCCACCATTGGGAGACAATGCACCAATAGGTGCGGTTCGTTCTGCAGCCCATGAAGATATAAATTTCATCACATTATTGGTTACTGCTACCGCTGATGGATTAGAGGTAATGGACCATGATGGAACTTGGATTAAAGTTGAAGGAAATGCTGAATACATCATCGTTGATAGCGGAGATATGTTGCAAAACCTAACAAATGGATTGTTTAAATCTACAACCCATAGAGTAGTAAATCCTTCAAGTAATTCAGTACGAAGATTTTCAATGCCATTATTCGTTCATCCACGTAATGAAATAGATTTGACTCCACAAGCAGAATTCATTGCAAAAACTGGTGGAAAGGCGTTATATCCTTCGATTAAGGCTGGAGATTACCTTCACAAAAGATTGGTTGAAATCGGTCTGATCAAAGAATAAATAGGCGATTGTTGTGAAGTCTGAAGAAGTCTCAATACTTTGTGAGGCAGTAATAAATTCTGAGCCGATGAATAGAATCCTACTCAGTAAATTCATCGCGGCTGTTGCCTCAAGAGATGTTGAAATTTCTGCTGCAGAATCTTGGCTTAAAGCAGTACATAAGTATGGGATATCTGCCCAAGACACGATTACTTTAACCAATGAAATGATGAATTCCGGTTCCATATTAACTTGGGAAGAAGAACCGGAACTTGTAGTGGACAAGCATAGCACTGGTGGTGTTGGCGACAAAATGTCACTAATGCTTGCGCCTGCTTTGGCCGCATGTGGCCTCAAGGTTCCAATGCTGGCTGGAAGAGGTTTGGGCCATACTGGTGGGACTATAGACAAGTTAGAATCCATTCCAGGATTCAACTGTAACCTAACTCCGCAGCAAATGCAGGATTCTGTACATAAAATCGGTTGTTGTATTGCTGCTCAAAACGATGCTATAGCTCCTGCTGATGGATTGCTATATGCGATTAGGGATGTTACACAAACCATCGACAGCATTCCACTAATCACAGCCTCTATTATCTCTAAAAAAGCGGCTGAAGGCTTACATGCACTGGTATTGGATGTTAAATGCGGTAGTGCTGCTTTCATGAAAACAGAGCAAGATGCTATTCAATTAGCCCAGTCGATGGTCGCTGTTGCGAGTGGATTGGGAATTAAATGTCAGGCGCAGATCACTTCAATGGATAATCCGATTGGTAGCCATATAGGTAATTCACTTGAAGTGATTGAAAGTATTGAAGTTCTCCAAGGAAAAGGTCACCAAGACACAAGAAACTTGGTGATAATGCAAGCATCATCATTGCTATTACTTTCAAATATCGTTCAAACTACTGCCGAAGGTGATGCAATGATTTCACAGGTTTTGGATGATGGAAGCGCATTAAATAAGTTTGAACAAATGTGTATTTACCAAGGAGTTAGCGTTGAGACTGCTAGAATGTTGTGCAAAAATCCTCACAAGGTATTGCCGATATCAAATACAAAAATTGAGATTATATCTAATAAAGCGGGATATGTCAATTCAATAAACTCGTTAAATCTAGCAGATGTAGCAAGAAGTCATGGTGCGGGAAGATTTGATATTGAAGACATAATTGTACCAGAAGTTGGATTTATCATCACAAAAAACATTGGTGAGAAGATAGATAGCGGACAATGTTGGATGGAATTTTATTATACAAATGAGCCCACATATGAAGAAATTTCTCTTCTTAATCGTTCAATCACGATTTCACAGCAAGAAATTGTCCCGCAACCTCGACTAATTACAGTTGTTGAAGAGCCGAGGGGCAAATAGAAGTCGTCATAAAGGAGTGGTCATTCGGCGACCTGCCGATTTAGCTTAGCTGGTGGAGCGTGGGACTGTTAATCCCAAGGTCGAGGGTTCGAACCCCTCAATCGGCGCCAACGATTTACTGCGCCCCAGTTACCCTCTTTTTTGAGTAGTATTTTAACCCTCTTTTGACCCCTAATCATTGGCGTTTTGATTAGAAGATTTTGGCCTTTTCCTAAGTAAAAATTCAGCCGGAATAAATGAAAGTGCTTCACTCCCATTCAATTGTGTCAGGCGGAAGAGAAGTTTCGTATCAAAAAAGACATTAGAGAAACTCTCGACCGAGGGAACTATTGCCCTCGTCATCAATAAGAGAAAACATTTCATTCCCATTCAATAGTTCCCGGAGGTTTGTGAGTAATGTCGTAAACAACTCTGTTAACTGCACCTTTGAGCTTATTTGTGATTCTAGTACTGATCTTCTGCAATACAGAATATGGGATCTCAGAACATTTTGCCGACATCCCATCTATTGATTGAACTGCACGTACAACAATAGTTTCTCCATATGCTCTAACATCGCCATGAACTCCTACACTGCGCACTGGAAGTAGTGCAGCGAAGTATTGCCATGGGATTTCCATCAAGCCTTCAGCAGCCGCTTTTTCAAACTCTTCTTCAACGATTGCACAAGATTCTCTAACAACTTCAACTCTTTCTGGAGTTAAATCGCCTAGAGTTCTAACAGCAAGACCAGGGCCTGGGAAAGGTTGCCGTTCTGCGACATTGATTTCTAAAGCACGTGCTAACTCTCTTACTTCGTCTTTGTATAAGTCACGTAGAGGTTCAACAACAATCAAAGTCATGTCCTCTGGTAATCCACCTACATTATGATGAGATTTGATCGTATCACGGACACCGCCACCAGATTCAATCCAGTCGGGAGCAATTGTTCCTTGGACCAGATATTTCGCTCCACATTTCTTTTGCTCATCTTCAAATATTCTAATGAATAATTCGCCGATAACCTTGCGCTTTTGCTCTGGCTCAGTTATTCCTTCTAGTGCCTCAAAATATCTATCCGCAGCTTTTACAGTAACAAGATCGATACCTTGTTCAGCAAGAAGTTTTTCAATTTCCTCTGTTTCATTCTTACGCATAAAACCTGTATCAACATATACGCAGTGAAGTAATCCTCCAACCGCTTGAGCTGCAATTACTGCAGCCACGGTTGAATCTACTCCACCAGAACAAGCGATGATTGCAATATCATCTATCTTTTCGATTAATTCTTTCTTGGATTCCTCTATGAACTCAAGCGCGTCAAACATGCTCACACACCGCCGTTAATTTCACGGTCTTGTGCCTTTACTTTCTCGACTTGATCCAATTTATTCTGCTTCAATGCTGCAGCATAAACCGGGTTACCAAGTGCTAGTATCTGTGTCGCTAAATATCCAGCGTTATCTCCGCGGTCAACACCGACTGTAGCAGCAGGAACTCCCGGTGGAAGTTGTGCAATAGATAATAGAGAATCGAAGGGGACTTTACCTCCAACTGGAACACCAATTACTGGCTTGGTTGTAATCGCTGCAACCGCACCCGGCAAAGCAGCTGCTAGTCCAGCCATAGCAACGAAAACTGAACATCCATCCGCTTCCGCATCTCTCACTATTTCTTCAACAAATTGAGGTGAGCGATGAGCGCTTGCAACTCTCAATTGATATGTAACTCCAAAATGTTCTAGAATCTTTGTACACTTCTCCGCAATTGGCATATCGGAGGATGAGCCTAAGAGTATTGTAACATCCATGTTACATGTGCCATCGCGGGTGGTTCTTCAAGATGTCTCTTAGAAAGATTTGCACAAACAACTTAGAGAGGTGAATTATTCAACACTTTTTAACTCAATTTGTAATAATGAAAAGTCAAATTCATCTTTGGATTTGTGGCCGAAAATATCAACTATTAACTTTAGTTTTTCATCATCCACTTGACCAGAAATTCGCGCTATTCCACCTATTTCTGGAACTTTTCTATCGGCCAATAGTTTTTGACCGAATATATATGAATGAACATCCCAATTGGGAAGTTCCTGCTTTGACAATTGTTCTTCAACGTTCCACGGACGTTCATAAGTTGAGCCAATGTTATCCGTAATTATTTGATGTGTATTTAGAATATAGTAGGAAAAGAGTATGGCCACTATAACCTGTATTGATGACGAATATTCAGTGTTAGTAAATTGGCTAAACATGAAAATAAATAAAATTAGACTTGTAATAATGAGTCTCTTCTTAATCGAATCATAGTGCAAGGATATTTTTCTCTTGGATATAATTAGATACAAAGAAACCGATTGTAATGCTAGCGCACTTAAGCACGCATAGAATAGATACTCGGTATACTTGTCAAACACTAACATTAGTATGCTAATTGCTATAGGGATTAGTGACCATGAATAGAGGAATGCAATCGGTCCAAGTCCTAGCTCAATGTCTTTTCTGTGCCATCCCATTTGGGTTAACTCCTCATGGGTCATGATACTAGTTCAATGCAAATACTTTATCAAATTGTGCATAATTACTGCTCATCTTCCTCAAAAGAATGCCGCAGGCATAAGTTTCTTGCAGCATATACTTCGTCAACTCTACGAACTGGAGTTGTTATTGGGGCAGCACGCAATGTCTCTGCGTCAATTTGTAAAACCTCAACAAAATTCTTAGCAAATTCATCAAGAACTTCTTTTGATTCGGTTTCTGTAGGCTCTATCATCATGCATTCAGGGACTACTAACGGGAAATAGACTGTTGGGGCCATGTAACCTTTGTCAAGTAACCCCTTAGCCACATCCATCGCAGAAATACCATACTTTTCTTTTGCTGGTTGCAGTGATAAAGTAAACTCATGCTTGGCTACAGTGGTAGGTGCTCCATCACAAAACATATCGTCAACTCCAGCCTTTTTCGCTTCTCTAAAAATGGCATGTCGTAGATAGTTTGCATTGAGTACTGCATGCTGTGACATTGTACGTAGTTCTTTTCCGAAACGGCGATAGAATGCCCAACTCCTTACTACAGCTCCTGCATTACCATGCCACTGTTGCACTTTACCGATGCTTCTTTCTGGCTGATACCAGCCAAACCATAAATCATCAATAGCATGTGCTTCTTCACCAGCCTTAATCGGTCTCTTCTTAACAATAGGACCTGGTAGGAATTCTGCAAGATGACTCTTCACTCCAATAGGACCTGAACCTGGACCGCCGCCGCCATGAGGTTGCGAGAATGTTTTATGCAGATTATAATGAACCGCATCAAAACCCATCAATCCTGGCGAGGTTATGCCAAGAATAGCATTGAAGTTTGCACCATCATAGTACATTTGTCCACCAGCAGCATGAACGATTTCTGCCGCTTGTGCGATTTCCGGCTCAAATAATCCAAGTGTATTGGGATTGGTGATCATCATCACAGCGGTTTCATTATCAACAACTGCTCTGATTGCATCTAAGTCGATTCTACCATCTTCCCTACTTGGAATCTCTACGATCTCAAAGCCAGCCATTACTGCACTAGCAGGATTAGTACCATGTGCTGAATCCGGAACTATCACTTTAGTTCTCTGAGTCTCTCCCCGGCTTCTAAAATATTCTTGTATGCATCGAACTGCAGTAAATTCACCTTGGGCTCCTGCAACAGGCTGCAAAGTTACTTGGTCCATACCGGAACAAATTTCTAGCATCTCTTGCATTTCATGGAATATTGATAGTAAACCTTGGAGATGGTGTTCAGGTTGATGGGGGTGGACATCTGCAATCCCAGGTAATTGAGCAATGACTTCATTGATTCTTGGATTATGCTTCATTGTGCAAGAACCAAGTGGATAAAATCCTGTATCAATTCCAAAATTCCTCTTTGATAGCCATGTATAATGGCGAACCATTTCGGGCTCACTCAATCTAGGCCAGCGAGCATGATTCTTTCTTGTCAAACTTTCGGGAAGTGTGATCATATGTGCTGCAAGAAGAGGTTGCGGTTGAGAATAACCTTTACCTACTGCACCTTTATGGTCAAATAAATTACTCAAGACATCACCGCCTTAGAAGTCCACAATGCTAAATGGGCTGCGAGTAATTCAATTTCTTCTGCTTTGGTTTGGTCTGTCACAGTTATCAGTAACCAATTCATTTGATTCGGATACCATGCATTCAAGTCGAATCCACCAATGATGCCATTGCTGTCCAAATAATTTAAACAATCTCTTGCCTTACCCGGCAATTCAATAACAAATTCATTGAAATGATGTCCGAATTGGTGAGGGATTGTAATTGTTTGTATCTCGCTCAACTTTTGTTTGGCCAATAAGCAGGCGGTCATATTTCTAACCGCTAATTGGTTAAGTCCTTCGGGACCCAATAGTGCCATATGCATTGCACCCATCAAAGCGATAAGAGTTTCATTGGTACAAATATTTGAAGTTGCACGGTGCCTCCTAATATGCTGCTCACGAGTGGACAAAGTCAAACAATATGCGACCTGCCCATCGACATCTATTGAGCGACCAACAATTCTCCCCGGCATCAAGCGAAGATATGGTTTGGCACAAGCAAAAATTCCGTACAACGGGCCACCACCAGTAATTGGGGAACCGAGAGGTTGCCCTTCACCCACAACTATGTCAGCACCATAGATTCCTGGAGCCTCAACAATACCGAGTGAGACTGGTTGTACACCTACAATCAGTGCTGTATTGTCGCCAATTATCTCTTTTAGTTGAGTTATTCCGCCATCTAGTAAACCGAGTGGATTCGGTTGTTCAACATATACACCACAACTTCCTGCTGCTTCTTTGGCCGATTCTAAGTCAATTGTTCCATCTAAATTATGCTTCAGTGGCATTAAAATAATTCCTGCACCTTGACAATAATTTCTCATTACCGATATTTTATCGGGTGGAGTTAATTGTGAAACATAGACTACATTTTTCTGTGTTGCTTTACTATTATGCACTCGCACTGAACAAGTTAATGCCTCCGCACTGGCTGATGAACCATCATATAATGATACGTTGGCAATCGGTAAACCTAATAATTCTGATAATAAAGTTTGGAACTCCCACATCGCTTGTAGCATACCTTGGCTTACTTCGGGCTGATATGGAGTGTATGAGGTCAAAAATTCTCCTCTTGAGATCATCGCAAAGACTGCGGCTGGGATGTAATTACGGTACAAGCCTGCTCCAAGAAAAGATACCCGTTCTCCAAGTGCCACATTGCTTCCAAGCAACCTATTAGCATCTGCAATTATTTCTTCTTCACTTTGCGGACCTCGCAAAGGAAGTTCTCCCTGCATCCTAACTTCAAGGGGAATATCATTGAATAATTCATCGATATGGGATAGTCCCATCTCCTCTAACATTTCTTGTTCTCTACCGAGATTTGGCAGTTGGTCGACCATTGTAATCACCTCACCCCTATGGGGTGCATGCCAAACGGGGCGCGCACCGGTCATAATGTTCATCCTTCGTGCGATAGCAAATAATTTCATTAATTAAGCGAATCACTGATGGGTTAGGTAGGTTTGCCAAGTGTCATGGCGAAGGTGGCAATGGTGGTTTCTAACTCCTGCGCCCCCGACCCAAGGGTTCTACGGAGTGCCTTTTGGTTAGTAGAAGCTGGCCACCAAGTGACGATACATGCTTTTGATAGATTACAACTTAACAGCAAATCCGAATCAATACATGGTGCTAGAATAATGCGCTACCATCTGGGTGATATTCCCTATGGCGGAATGAGTAAAACCATCAAAGGAATTTTGCAATTTGTTAAACAGGTTAAGGCGACACTCAAACATTCACCTCCCAATTTAATTTATTGCCATGATGCAGATACACTATCCATTGCAGTAGCAATGAAAAGAAGCCATAGCATTCCATTTGTTTTTGATATGCATGACCTTCACCATTCGTGGATTCGAATGCCAGCACCGAATTCGATCATCCGTAAATTGTTAAGTTTGAAAATGGAATCGACAATGCTTCGACGAGCAAAGGCTGCTGATGCTATAATCACTACCAGTGGGAGGATAAGTAATGGAGAATACGATGGTTTTGAGCAATACCTGAAATCAAAGGGTCTTGATTCAACAGTCGTCGAAAATCGTCCTTTAGAAATGTCAATCCGCGAAAATAAATCACCTCAGCAGAAAAAATGGGCAATCGGATATCTAGGAAGAGTTCGTGAATTGAAAACCTTTACTTTACTGTTAGAATCTGTAAAGCTAATACCTGTTGCCAAACGTCCAAAGATCATTATTGCAGGTGATGGAATAAAGGCAGTTGAGGTTCGAAACTTGATTATGGATGCTGTTGAATCTGGTGAGATTGAAGCAGAGATTAGTGGAGCATTTACTCCGCTTCAATTTCAAGAATTAGTCGGTAGATTAGATGTAATGTTTGCATTATATCCTCCCGAGAGAGGTAATATTTTGCAAGGTGCACTGCCAGTAAAAATGTTTGACGCCGCTGCCAATGGAATACCAAGTATCGTAAACTCAGGTTGTTTGATGGGTGAACTGGCTGAATCCGAGGGGATTGGTAGGGCAGTTGCATGGGATGATGCAGTGGCTACCAGTAATGCCATGCTAGAACTTAGAGGAACTACGGTTGAATTAAAAATATCTTCGCAAAGAGAGAAGAAAAGATTCCTCTCTGCAGTATTGCCATTACTCGATGACTAATCAAACAAATGGTGGTCTGACGACGACCGCCTTAACCGATTTTCTAGAACTGGCAACGATTAGTACTTCATCGCCTTCTGAAACTCCACTAATATATCCAATTCCGATTCCAACATTTTCCAAACTCGGTGCAGGAGCACCTGAAGATAGACGACCGATTACATTACCATTCAAATCTGTTACAACTTTACCTGGGCGCGGTAATGGACCTCTTTCAACATACTTTATACCCCACCATTTTTCATCTTCTGCGGAATGAGAAATCACCCTATCTTTACCAATGAATTCATGCTCTAAATCAACTCCGAATGGAACATTTGTTTCCCATGAATCTCTTGTGAGGAAACCATCAGAATCTTCTTCTTGAAGTGGTGGCCAACAAAAATCAACACCTGATAAGAGATAGCCTTTTTCCAATCGAAGAGTGTCACGTGCACCTAATCCGATTGGTGTTGCTCCTGCATTTATCAAAGCACTCCAAAGAGTAGGTGCTTGTTCGTTGGAGACGAATATTTCGTATCCAGCCTCACCAGTATATCCAGTTCCTTGAATCCATCCAGAAATATTCAAAGGATTATTCTCAATAAGCTTCCATTTAAACCGTCCAACATGGTTCTCATCAGATAGGATAGATGTAAGTATTTTTTTAGCGCTTGGACCTTGCAAAGCCATAATTGATGTTGCATCGGATAAATTCTCTAAAACGATTGAATCATCTTCGGGTAAATTTTCACTAAACCAATCCCACATGACTCCAATCATTGAAGCATTTGGAACACCTAAGATTTCACTATCGCTGACCACTGCGAAAATCATGTCATCTATAAGATGGCCATTGTTATCCAAAAAATGGGTATAGGCACATCGAGATGCACCTACAGTAGTCACTTTTTGTGTAGCAATATTTTCGAGCCATTGCTTTACATCAGTTCCTGAAAAACGAAATGAACCCATATGTGATACATCGAATAATCCGGCACCTGACCTACAAGCTAGATGCTCTTCTTTGATACTGGAATACCAAATCGGTAATTCAAAACCATGGAAATCAACAATGTTTGCTCCGAGTAAAACATGTTCCCCGTATAGGGCGGTGCGCACTGGTTTGCCTTCGCTCATATTATCACCGATTGATTACTGCCACTTAAACTTCAACAACAGTACTTGTCATAACGTTATTATTTAGCAGGAATTCCATTGATGATATCGTTACCAACTTTAATGATATCATCGACTAATTGATCAAGGGTCTGTTCACTAACCTCCGGATTTGAAATTACCAGTCGCAAAATTACATCATCACCGATATTTGCTCTTGAAAACATGAATTGTCCACCCTGCATCATCCTCTCTCTAACCTCTATATTTAGCGCATTCAAATCAGTACCTTCTATCTGCGGGTCATAGCGGAAACAAATGTTGGTCCATTGACGAGATGACATCATAGTCAAACTCGTTTCTTGATTGACCCTTTCTTCTAAATAATTGGATAAAGTATAGTAGTTGTCAACTAATTTCGCCCAACCAGCATCGCCTTTCTCCCTCCAAGCGAGCCATAATTTAAGAGCATCATTTCGCCGAGCACACTGAAGTGAATATCTACCTATATCAACATCCTCTGTGTCTTCATGGAATAAATAATGTGCAGAATCGCCATGTGCGCAAACTCTACCCAGGATTGATTTATCTTTGACAATAAATATACTGCATACCAATGGCATTCCCAGCATCTTGTGAGCATCCCAACAAATAGAGTCTGCTAATTCACAACCATTCATCAATGAACTTAATTCATTTGAGAATAGGCAACTACCCCCCCAAGCAGCATCGATATGATACCAGAGCCCTTCACGGTGGGCGATATCAGCAAGATCCTTGATTGGATCAAATGCACCTCTAACCGTAGTTCCCGCTGTTGCTACAACACAAAATGGTGTTCTACCCTCTTTTCTAGCAAACTCAATTTCATACTCAAGTGCTGATGGTTTCATCCTTCCAGCATCATCGCAGCTAACCTTTACTACATTACGATGGCCTATCCCAATTACATTCGCTGCCATCAAGACTGAATAATGTGCCTCTTCAGAAACAAAAATAACCATTTCTCTACCATCAAATCCAGCCTGTATAGAAGTCGGAATCATCGCTTGGCGAGCGCATAGAATTCCTAACATGTTGCCATTTGAGCCTCCGGTTGTCAAGGAACCAGCACATTGATGGTATCCGATAATTTCTCCAACTCGTGAAATAATGGTTTGTTCAATCAGTGTTGCTAATGGGGCCAATTCGTAAGTATACATCGATGTATTGCTTAAGTTAGCAATTATGTCACCAGCAAATCCTGCAATTGAAAGACCGCCCCATAATGGATTCATAAACCCTGCACGGTTTGTTTTAACGCACAACCTTAGATATTCATCGATATCATCCAAAACTGAATTGATTCCTCTTCCTTCAAGAGGAAGTTTTAGATCTGTTACTTTCCTCAATGAGCTTGCAGGTAGAAAATCAACTACTTTACCAGGTGAATCGGAATTTTCAAGGTAACTGATAATACGTTGACTTAGCGCGTTGATGAAATCATTCACCCCTATCTCGACACTCATAATCCACCCTCAGCCGAAGGGGTTCATAGCATTAAGGCTTGAAAATTTGAGTTTGGCTTGCCCAGCACCAAAAATGAAGAACTCCGAGTATATGCAACAACTGTGCAGAACTACCGAGCAAAAATCCCAGATGTGACGATTGGCGATTCACCAATGCACACATTATTCATTGGTCACAACCCAAGTGATTCAACTTGGAAAACTGGACACTACTTTGCAAACCCAACAAATAGATTTTGGAAATTA
>DAJY01000090.1:397-9157 GCA_002499015.1 Euryarchaeota archaeon UBA242 | reverse complement strand
TACAAATAAATGATGATATGATGGTAATGTGTGGTTTTGGGTTCACAGATTTCATTGAAACTCCTGGAAACGATGCAAGTACTATTGAAATGGTTGATATTCTCGCTAATAGAGACATATTTTTGAAACGCATAGAAAATTATACAAATTGCATAAACAGCCAATTAAAACGGATATGCTTTGTCGGAAAGAAGCAATGGAAGCAACAATTTACTCAGGTCTTAAGCAGATGTGAACATGGATTGCAAGACGAGAATCTACGCCCATCATATTGGCCTGAGCAGGTAAATAATCTCGATATTTGGGTGTTGCCATCTCCATCTGGAAGATCGGTAATATCTAATAATGAAAGATTAAAACCCTATGAATTACTGTCAGAAGCCATAAAACGCGAATAATGTTCAATTAAACTTACTTTAGTAAAGAAATCATCATCAGCGGCTTAAGAAAAACATCATTACAAAACTAATGCATAATGCATATTTCTTTAGCAACATTGAATAGCCACACAGTAAAGGACGCATCATGCTGGGAGAAATAGGCTCTAAGTGGCTTGATAGATTACATCAACAAATATCTAAGGATTTGCGGGCAAATGATTGGTCGCAAGTAGAAATTGCTAGGATGTTAGGAACCACCCAGAGTACAATTTCTCGGCAAATGATGAAAAAACCTGTTGATTTAAACGCTTCTGCAGATGAATCAACAATTGATGGATGGGCCCATGAGTTATCTCAAGCCTTGATTACAATGGGTTCTAAGTCTAATGTAATTCGGCAAAGATTAGTTCTCGAATTCCAGTTCGGTGGAAATAACACATTACGGTTTGATAAAACTTTGACAGGTATGGACCTTGATACAGATCAAGTACAGAGAAGTTTGCTGAGAAGATTAGAATGGGCTGCAGGTCGCTTAGATATTCGTAAATTATCTGGTTCAATGCCTGCGGTTGGACTCAATATTGCTTCCGCTCTAGAAGGTGCAAAGGTTGTAGAAGATGTAGCTGCATTTCCTGGCAAGATAACCTTAGTAGATGGAAAACTACGCCATCATGTAACTCCATCATTCGGAGCATCTACTCATTTGGCAAACATGCTAATACAAGTGATGAATAGGGATTCTGAAAAGGTCGCAATTCTAAATATAAAACCACCATTATTAGATGATGGGGTTGATATTCTAAAAGTTAAGTCTGTATGTGAAGATTTGGGGTATAAGTTGGCTATGGCTCCTAAAGGAGTCATTGCAAAGGGAGCCTCAAAGTTTGATATTTTACTTGATGAGGGCGCATTTGGTTGGGAACCGAGTTTGTATGTACTCGCTCATAACCCACTCGAATTGATTGACCGTTGCCATCAAGTATTGTCTGGCTTCTAATTGGAGTTGAAAATATGAATACAAAACTGACGATGCCAATAGTATTTCTATTAATGATGCTTACTTCATCGATGGCTGGATGTATTTTTGGTTTAGATGAACTTGGTAATACCACCTATAGTCCAAACTCTGGTTCATGCGATGGCGCCCCCATTGGTCATTCGGATGACGGGGTTTTGCGTATCCTCACCTATGACATCAATGCTATTTCCGATGAAATGATCACTCAATTCACTAATCAGAGCGGATATCAAGTTGAGATAATTAGAACTGAAGATGCTGGCGGAATACTTGAGCAAATGTTGCAGACAAAAGAGGCACAGCAAGCAGATTTGATGATAGGTTTGGATAATACATATTTGCAAACAGCCATTGATAATTGCCTTCTACAATATCAAAATGTAAGTGTCAATAATATTTCAGATATTGCATTATCTCACTATAATGGTGATTTCGCTACACCATTTGACCAAGGCTATGTCTGCATCAATTATGATGAAAATTATGTTGATGGTGAAAATGTAACAGTTCCAACATCGCTTTGGAATTTGACCGAACAACAGTGGAATGGAAAAATTGCTTTCCCTTCTCCTGTAACTTCTTCACCTGGCCGCTCATTCATGATTTCAACTATCGATTACTTTGAAAATGATGAGGATAACACAACAGATGCATTTGATTGGTGGAGAATGATGAAGCAGAATGGAGCGATTATAACCAGCGGTTGGACTGAATCTTATGAGACTCATTACACCGGTGGATATGGGGAATGGACTGAAGGGTATATTGGTGATGCCGCCATGACCATCTCCTATTGCCATTCCCCTGGTGTAGAGGCCTACTATTCTTCAAATTGGACTCATTCAACTTCACTTATGCTACCACTGACATCGTTTCATCAAGTTGAATATGCTGGAATAATAAATGGCGCTGCAAATGTGATCGCTGCAAATCAATTTATTGAATATTTATTGAGCCCCGAAATCAATACACAGATGCCCGAGGCGAATTTGATGTATTCAGTGTTGAACAATACAGACTTACCAGAAACATCCGGATATCGATATCATTCCGACATACCGACTCAACCAAGTTCAATATCTAGTGAACGAATTTCACAAGAGATGGAATCATGGCTATCCCAGTGGATTATTGGGGTGGAATTTTGAATGCCTTGGTCAGCAGAAATAAATATTTTAATTATTTAAATATAACAATTTCACTTTCTGCTGTAATAGCGTTCGCTATTCTTTCGTTTGCGCCGCTATTTTTTGCGATTGAAAGGCTGCAGATGGTAACTGGTGAGTCTGTAATAAGTGCCATTTCAGCATTTGCAGATAGACCTGCCAACATGGATGCTCTGTCTTTTACAATTCTTGAAGCATCTGTTTCTGCACTGGCTACAGTATTGATTGGACTTCCTATCGCTTGGCATTTGGCCCGTGGTGAATGGAAGCATGTTCGATTGGTTAGGGCGTTATTGGCAGTTCCATTTGTTACTCCAGCAATTGTTGCTGCAATGGGCTTTCTTGCTCTCATTTCCAAAGGGGGAATATTATGGAGTTTGGGAATTGATTTACGATTAGAAACTGGTTTTATTGGAGCACTGTCCGATACCTTTGGCTGGCAACACCCTGGGCATTTTATCGCATTGATTTTAGCTCATGCATGGTTTAACCTATCTCTTGTGATTAGATTTGTGGAACCACCATTAGCAACATTCGACCCGAGATGGGAAGAGCAATTATCGGTATTGCCTGGTGGAAATACTAAGTTAAATCGATTACGTAATTTGTGGATTCCATTTATCGGACCTGCTGTTCTTTGCGCAGCCATGATGTCTTTTCTCTTTTCATTCACATCGTTTGCATTAGTGAAATGGTTGACTCCTTTTTCTCAAACACTGGAGTCATCAATGGCAAATATGGGTGGTGCTGCGGGAATAGAAGGCTATAGATTGGATGCGAGTTTAGTAATTCTTTCTACTTCGGTTATACAATTTATTATTTTAATGCTAACATTGATTTTAATCACTATATTGCAACGTAGAAATAATAGTCGAGTCAGCATGATCTCAGAGAATATTGCACGATATAAAAGAGGGAAAATAAGTAAAAGCGGAATGCTGATAATTTCACTTGGAATTATTTTTACTCTAGCACCAATGCTTAGCATATTTTTATCGTCTTTTAAAATTAGAAGTGCTATTGGTGAAGGACAATTCACAGAGCGTTATTCCTTTGATGCTTGGGTGGCTGCCTGGCAAGGTGATCTATCGTATGTGGCAGCATCTGAAGCGATGGCTAATTCATTGATTTATGCAGTTGTGACATTATTGATTGCATTGCCTCTTGGATGGATACTATCATCGACAATTCACTCACTTGAAAAATCTAAAAAGATGAAACTTGCAAAGAGTGTTGATGTTCTATCTATGTTACCGCTAGCAATTTCCGCAGTAATGGTCGGTCTTGGAATCCTATTAGGAATTCTCAGATACAATTCTAGTTTGTTTGGATTCTTTTTGTTACCAGTATTGCCACATGTAATCCTTACAACACCTTTTGTTGTGAGGATAATGACACCAGCGATGAGAGCGATTGACCCTGTATTTGAGCATCAAGCAAGGTTATTGAACTTGAATCCCATAATGTGTTGGTGGCATAGTAGGCTTTCGTTTTTGAGAGGTCCGGCAGTCGTCGCCGCATCCTTGACACTGGCATTTTCACTCGGTGAATTCGGCGCTTCATGGATATTGGTAAGATCAGGTTCATGGGATACTCTATCAATTCTTGTTGACCAACTAATGTCTCGCCCAAAATTTGACCCGATGGTTCAACCGGTGGCTATGGCTACTGCTAGTATGCTGATGATATTGACATTCATTCTATTTTTTATTGCTGAAAGGTTTAGACCTAGCGGGGACGGAGGCGGAATATAATGACACAAAACGATGAACAGTACATACTGAAAATTGAAGTTCTAAGTAAACAGTTTTCTCAAAAAACAATATTCTCTGAAATGAATATTAATATTTCAAAAGGTGAAATTGTTGCACTATTAGGACCGAGTGGATGTGGTAAATCCACATTACTAAGGATGATTTGTGGTCTCGAATCAGTTGAAGAAGGTTCCATCTCCTTCGGCGACCTTGATGAAGCAATGGATTCAGGGGTGGGAAATATCCACCAATCTGTAGGTATGATTTTTCAAAAGCCGGTTCTATTCCCTCACCTCAGTGTTGCTGGAAATGTGATTCTTGGAATGTCTAAACCGCCTCCAAGAAAATTAAGAAATGAAGTTGCTGAAAAATACTTAGAGGAAGTTGGATTATCTGGATTTTCTAAGAATTCTGTAGAAACACTCTCTGGGGGAGAGGCACAAAGAGTATGTTTGGTTAGAGCATTGATTTCTGAGCCAAAGTTGTTATTGCTAGATGAACCATTTTCCTCATTAGATGTTAAATCGCGTAGGAAAATTGCTATTGAGACTAAACAGATATTGAAGAAAAATGGGATTAGTGCTTTGCACGTCACCCATGACCCCGAAGAGGCAAAGTTGATTTCTGATAGAGTCATCAAATGGGAAGACCTAGTAAATTGAATCCCACTAACCCAATGACAACTAATATATCGAGAAGATACTACTTGATACTAGGTAATACAATGATAGAACTCCGATAGATGCTCAAGATTCTAATTAATTCGGATGGAGGTTGGTTCTTTAAGGAATACTCTCTTATAATTAAATTTCACTTTCTGCCGACAAACAATTGATGAGGGTATTGCACTACGCTGAGTTATGGAAATCAACTGGGGGCTAATTCCTAGAAGGTTTTGGGCTTCTGCATGGCGTCGGAGAGCCGATTGGAACGGACATCGGATTTCTTTGATATTTATGCTTGCAATGCTGGTCGGAGCTGCATCATTATACTACCTAACCAACCAATTAGCCGCGTTTATTGGTTGGTCTGCTTTTGATCCAAAAACAATACTGGATGATTCAATACCATTTGTTTATTGGATGATGATTCCTTATTCTACACTTTATTTCTACTACCCTGTTGCAGCATGGTTTGGAATAAAAAGCGAAAGTATGTTGCGTGAAAATTTGATTTTTCATCAAATGCTGATAATGTCTTGTTGGATTGTATTTGTAATATTCATGGTATTGCCAGTTGAAATAGACTTGCGCGGCAATATGGATCTCCCAGAATCATTATTTTGGAAAACACAATTTGAACTATTGCATAGCGTTGATGAGCCATGGAATGCCTGGCCAAGCCTCCATATTGTGCAAAGTTTACTAATTGTGCTAGTTGTTCGTCGTTGGTTTCCAGCCAAATCAAAGATTCAATCATTACTTCATGGTCTACTTTGGCTAGCGTGGATTTCTTTAGTTATTTCAACGATGATGGTAAAGCAACATTTCGTATTTGATGTTGTTACAGGAATCATTTACGGTTCAGTATGCTGGACATATTGGTTCAAACCCACTTTAGATCGAATAGGTAGCCAACAAGGTGAGAAGATATTTTCTGACGCTTTTGACTCAGGACTGTGAATATTGTCTTTCAGTTTGATAGGGTCGGCCCTTCAATTTGAGGTCAAATGGTTCCAAATAGACTGTGTTTTTTAGTGATTCACCATTGGACTTTGCCCGTACTTTCAAACCAATGATGATATCCTCTGCTGAAACCCTTGCTTCAAGCCAAATACTTACTTCATAAGATTGACCTGGTAGAAGATAATGGAGAGTGTCACCGGAAGGTCCAATCGAAGATATATCTGCTCTATTGAAGCAAGCCGTAATCTTAATTTTTTCAAGCGGTTGTGTTCCATTATTGAATATCTGTCCGTCTAATCTCATTCTTCCTTTTACATGAGTTAATTGCGTATTTATGTGTATCAATTCTGTTGCAAGTTCTTGTGTGGCTATTGGTATTCCCCCATGAGAGTCAGTATTCTTACTACTCTATGAAAGTTTGCCTTGAAAATATTCTATTTCAATAAATATCTCGTGAAATCTTCGTTAATATGGAAAATATATCCTTTATCCGGAAACTTTTATTTACAACCATTAGCCGAAAATCAGAGCTACTGCTTGCTGATTTGTCAAATATAACGTCAGACCAATACCAGCCATTATCATCATCCAAGAACCTACTAATTTGATCATACCAGTTGCCCTTCTAAGGAAGTTGATCATCACGCCACGACCAAGTCCAACAAGCATTGTTACCGCTATCATTAGAACCAGTAAACCAATCATTAATCCACCAATTCCAACTCCTATTGCCGAGCCACCTAGAGTGCTCAATAGCACAACAAATGGTAGAACTGCTGCTGCAGTACAATCTATTGATGCTGCTGCGTAACCGATTCCGTAAAGATACATATTTCTCCGTGGAGTGAAAGTATCATCATCTTCAGTGGTACTGTATTTGTCAACAAAATTTTGAACGAATCCCATCAAATGTGCAGTTACTCCAAGCAGCATCATAGAACCCAAAACGATCAATAGTATGGCAATAAAAATTGCCAGGTAATGAATTAATCCAGAACGGGCAAAAGCCTCGCCCATTAACAATGCAACAATCCCAATCATAGCAAAGAAGGTCCACATTCCCAAACCAGAGAAAACTCCTATGACCATTGAATTTGGCATTTTAGATTTGAGTTTTCCAGATTCAATTAATTCATCTTCTCTTGCTCCTAATGACAAGTAATAGGAAATAAATCCTGGAAGAACAGGGAATGCACAAGGTGAGAAATAGACCAATATGGATAATATCAGTCCGATCACAAATACTGCTATAAGCGATGTTTCTGGTTCTTCCCAAGCAATTCTGTAATCGCTGGTATCACCATCCGTTGAGATTGCTTTATTCACTACTGAATCAAAACCGGACCACTTATCAGTTGGAGTTCCAGTCGCTTGACGAGCAATAATATAGCCTTCTTCATCAATAACCATCACTACTGGAATTTGTCCAGTACCTGCTGTTGTGAATAATCTTACTGGGTCTGCAGTTGTATTATTGCTAATAATCGCTGCAGTAGTACTACCCAATCCAGTTGGATAAAGCGGTACTGTATATTCTCCACCTGAGTTGTTTAGATACGGTATATCTTCACCATACCATGCTCCATAAGCGATAATATTCAATTGTTTACCGTTGGCTTGTGCGGTTTGTTGCCAAGCATCCATATTAGCCTCTAAATGCAACTGAACTGCATGGCAATTGGAACAATCACGTGCCATAAAATCTAAAATTATAATATTACCACGTAAATTATCTAATTCAAACCAACCAGTTTCATTTGTTAAGTTATCCTCGATTCCGGTTCGATTCAAAGATTCAAAAATAATGTTTGGTAATGGTTCTGGTTCTGCATCGGATTGGAATATCTCATCCATGCTGTCAAACATAGTTAATGCAGCAAAGGATACTGTGCTAAACATTAGAATTGCGATAACAAAAGCTTGCCAAGTCTGCTTCTCTTTGAGAATGCTCCATTGCACTTGGTCAAGCATCCCCATAAAGAGACTGAGTAAGTTACTCTTCATCAACGTACTGCTATTTCTTGATGAGTTTATTTAGCGCATCTCATTTAGATAAACAACGCCAACCTCTAATCTTTCATGAGTTGGATGGACTTCAACCATCAATACTGGAACTGATAATACTTCAGAAAGTTCTTCCGCTAAACTCAATGGTAATTCGATTCTCTGGGTCTTGGCATCATAGCGAATCCAACCATCAGCAATACCCAATTCCTGCTGTAATTCTTCGATATCATCTGATGCATCCTCAAGACTTGTAGGGATTGCACCGAATAAGATTGTATCATCATCGGATAGTACCTCATATGCTCGTAAAGTAGCTTCACCTCTACGGCGGAACCTATTTCTCAATTGACCTGCATCTTTGTAGTGTGATGTACAGAACTTAACATGGAAATTATAATCTTTGGATGCTTCTTTAATCCTGATTGCAAGTTCTGCCGAACCTTCTGCTGCTGCGGTAATCCCACCAGATAAATTGAAACCTCTAACATCCATATTTTCTTGATTACCGACTGTAATTTCTAATTCGTTGAGATTTAGGAAATGAACAGGGGCTTGTTCTAGATCATCTAATAATTTGAATAATCTTTCTTCTTGGTCTGGCTCACAAGGTAATTCAACGCCGACAAAAATTCCAGCATCACTACAGGCTTGCATTGTTTCACGATATTTCTTAGTAGTTCCATCCAAAAGATGGAATCTAATTTCATCCAATCCAGCAGCACCGAAGTCTGCCGCTCTATCCGCTGCAAATGGAATTGAGGTATACAAGTGGATATGATGTTCTTTACCAAATGCTGCTTTCAATTGCTT
>DAJY01000090.1:0-161 GCA_002499015.1 Euryarchaeota archaeon UBA242 | reverse complement strand
TTTCCTGTAACGAATAAAACGAGTTTACTCCCAATTTGACATTGGACACAACCTTCGGCCTCACCCGCTTCTGCAGGGAGGATTTCACTGGCCATTGGAAGGGATGTAACCATACTGCTCAAGCAATCCTCAAAGCAAAATGGTTTGAAGTCATCGCTTTG
>DAJY01000002.1 GCA_002499015.1 Euryarchaeota archaeon UBA242 | reverse complement strand
ACATTTCTTTGACTTCAGCATCGGCTGAACGTTGCATTACTTGGCTTATTAGTTCGCCCTTCATTCCGCCAGGGCATTCGATTACACAGGCCCATGAACCATCCTCTAACCAGCCTTCATTTTTCATGTATGGTCGTAAAAGTTGGTTGACCTTTCCCATCGTAGCACCGGATATCTTGAATGCTAATTTCACAGATTCAAATGATAGCGGGATCAACGTTTTCAGTTTTTCTACAGCATCCTTAACTTGGTTTTCTAACCGTTTAAACGGGTCAACAGAATATCTACATTCATCTAGTGCTAATTCGATTCTTGTTTTTGGATGTGGGCTTTTTGTCTTCGGGTCAACCGCTTGGGAGTGAATATGGTGGATGATTTGTTGTCTCATTTTATCAACCATAACCTTTCTTTGATTGGTTGTCAACTGAATACTACCCTTTTCGAGGATAATCTGTGCTATTTGAACAATATCTTGAGTGGCAAAAGTATTTTCAATTGCTTCGGAAGTAGGTCTTTCTCCGCCTCTAGCATCATGAAAAACTTCGTCTATAGCCAAAAATTCATCAATTCTTACTGAATCGGGATTTTCTTTGAATTGATCAACCAGAGTCGGGTCGACAAGTAACTCATAGCGTTTGCCACTCTTTTCCATTCGCGCTAAAACAGCATCATCCATACTAACCATTAGTTCCCCTCAAAGTGGGTTATGCGGACCAAGCACTAAGGCTTAGCGCATGGTTTTGGATGAAATCATTCTTCTAGAGGTTTTAGTCTGTCAATTTGTTTGTTGACATCATCTCTATCTAGAACTCTATATCCTTCACCATCGATGACGGTGACTTCAACAGCCTCTCGGTTCAATTCAGTACCGTTAGCATTTCTCAAAGCCTCAAGTCCCAACTTCATTGCTGCATTTTGAGTTAGACCTTCCTTCCAATTACTCTCGAAGTGTTCGACAACAGAATTTCTTCCTGAGCCAATTGCTCCAGCATGGTATGATTGGTATGCTCCTGATGGGTCTGTTTCGTAAAGATGAATTCCGTTTGCATCAACGCCACCAATTAGTAGAGCAGTACCGAATGGGCGTGAACCGCCGTATTGGGTGAAAGATTGCTTGAAATCACAAATACGCTTTACCAGTACATCAACCGGAATTGAAGCCGCATAAGTTATTCGATTTACTTGGCACTCAACACGAGCTCTAGCAACTAGTTGTCGTGCATCAGCAACTAATCCTGATGTTGCAACACCGATGTGGCCATCGATTTTGAACATTTTTTCAATAGATTCAGGGATTATCAATCGGCTGCTAATTCTCTTGTCGCAGACCAATACAACTCCTTCCTTAAATTTCAATCCTGCAGTTGTGGTTCCTCTCTTTACAGATTCCCGTGCATATTCAACTTGGAACAATCTTCCGTCTGGGCTAAATGTTGTGATTCCGTGGTCATATCCTCTTCCGCTTGGTTGCATACTTGACACCTCTAATTTGTCTTTAAGGCGACACTTTATGATGATGATGGTCTATTTGGATGGACCAACATCACCAGTGACTCTCGCTAACAGGCCATTGAAATCCCCACCACATATCAACCCTCCCAATTACAACTAACCCGTAGGATAAATTGCTAAGGTTGTTTAGCGTAGTCATGCGAGTCGCAGTTCTATCAAGTGGTGGTAAGGATTCCTGTGCCGCTTTATGGTGGGCAATGTGCAAGGGTTGGGATGTTGCATACTTGGTGACAGTTACTATTTCCGGTGGTGACTCGCATATGTTCCAGGTGCCAGGGGTGGCTGCAGTTCAGTATCAAGCCCAACTTTGCGCAATTAAATGGATAAATGTGGCTAGTGAAGGAATACAAGAACTTGAGATCGATGATTTACAAGCAGAATTAGCAAAGTTGGATATTGATGGAATTGTTAGTGGCGCTCTACGTTCAGATTATCAAAAAAGTCGTTTGGAGAGGATGTGTGAAAAGTTATCAATAATTAGTTGGACTCCATTATGGCACCAATCCTCTCAACAGCACATGAGAAACTTAGTCGACAATGGATTTGGCGTAATGCTAACTGGTGTTAGCACCGAGGGAATGGGTGAAGAATGGCTTGGACATACTCTTAGTAAAGACTCACTTACCGAATTAGAAGAACTTTCAAAGAAATATAGATTCAATGTCGATGGTGAGGGTGGAGAGTACGAAACTCTTGTTTTGCATGGACCGCATATGAATGGGAAATTAACCGTAGATTATCAATCGCATTGGGATGGAGTAAGGGGCTATTTGGAATTTAGTAAAATTGATGTTGTCAATACTTAATCACAGAATTGCAGCTCTTGCAAGAGCAACAGTTTCATCAACAATTTCTCCAGAAACCCCAATGTGATTTGCTGGTTCGAACATAAATTCTAATTCTTCAGCAGAGAATGCAGCAGCAATTGCCGGAGTTCTAGAGCAAACATCGATTAATTCTTCCTTGTTGGCAACTGCTGTAAATGATGCTTCACGTAAAATTTCGTGTGCTTCATCTCTAGCAATACCATGGTCAACAAGTTCTATCATCACCTTTTCAGCCATAACAAGACCACGTTGAGATTTGATATTCTCCATACAGCGTTCAGCGTCAACCCACATAGTGGCTAATACTTGTCGAGTTTTTGCCATTACATCTTCACATAACGCAGAGGCGTGTGATAGAGTAAATCTTTCAGCACTGGAATTTGCCAAATCTCTTTCATGCCATAGTAGTGCGTTTTCGTAAGTAGGGATAATGAATGAACGTACAATTCTAGCCAATCCACATGCGTTTTCTGATTTGATAGGATTCTTTTTGTGGGCCATTGTAGAAGAACCAACTTGCTTCTCAACATCAAAGCCTTCACCTGCTTCAGCAATTTCTGAGCGTTGTAAGTTTCTAACTTCTTGAAGAATCTTTTCACAAGTACATGCAACATTTGCTAGCCAGGAAACATACTCGATATAACGGTCTCTTCCAACAACTTGAGTGGTTGCCAATGGAACTCCAAGTCCTAGATGAGTAAGTATTAGTCTTTGAAGTTCTCTTGCATTCACTCCTTGGGCAGCACCTGTGCCAACAGCACCGAGGAACTTTCCAACTGAAATACGAGGACTTGCTTCATCCAAACGAATCAATTGACGGCGCATTTCATCAAGCCAAACTGCTGCTTTAAGGCCAAAGGTGATCGGAACTGCAGCCTGACCATGTGTGCGGCCCAGCATTACAGTATCACGTTCTCTTTCAGCGATATCAGCACAAACTCCAATCAATAAACAGAGTTGCTCTCTTAGTAATATGATGCTATCTCTCAATTGTAACGCGACCGCAGTGTCAACAATATCATTAGAAGTTGCACCTAGATGAATACACCAACCAGCTTCGCCAGCAGCTTCTGCCATAGCCTTAGTTAATGCCATAATATCATGTCTTGTTTCAGCTTCTATTTCGGAAACTCTTTCCTTGGTTACAGAAGTTGAATTTGCAATTGATTTTATGATATGATAATCGGATTCAGATACACGCCCGAGTTGCATATGAGCCCAAATCAATGCTCTTTCAACCTCTAATTGTCTTTCATGTCGTCCAACTTCTGACCAAATGTGTTTGAAGTCTTGACAGCCATAGCGGTAATCTAAAGGACAGAATGCCATGTTGTTGTGCTTTTGCCGCCGCTTCTTCAACCTTGCCTTTGAAATCCATGCACTCTATTGGCCACAACAGTGGCTATGGATTGAATCTAGGCTTCATCAACAGTGACTGGACTAATCACCGAACGGATGAGAATAATAGCAAGCGCAGTCGAGATAAAGAATGCTACTCCTACATAGCGTGAAATGTTAAACCACATCATCCCTACGCCGATTAATGACATATAGGTGATGACTTGACAAATAGCCGAAGCCATTTTCAATCTATCGATTCGTTCTGGACTCAATTCACCATCATGTTCAAGCAAAAAAGTGTAAATTAAAAAGTAGATTCCCTGAAATGGCAAAGTTGCAGCAATAATAGCTAAGGCTATTTCACGGATGAATGTTGGATTGGTTTCTTGCTCTATACCTTGAAAAAGCATAAATGCAGTATTTGTTCCAAGAAGTGCTGCCATGATTGTCCAGCGTTTATCCTGAGGAGATGTTCGACTTTCAACATTTACAGAACCTTCACTCATAATTCCCCGCGATTCGCAAAGGGTTTGAGTATTGCCCTAATCTCATGTTGAAGCAACACGGTTTTGAAATGGAATCTAAAATCTCGAAGTGATAATCAGCCCAGTAATTTCAATACTGTACCGGTTACTGTCGCGACGATCAATAATAGAATCATCATAGCCACGGGACCGTATTGATTTTTATCTTCCAAGGCAGTTCCCCAAAAGCCATGTTTTGACATCGCTTCTCCGAAATTAGCAACCTCTTCGAACTCAGGAAGTGCCCTTCTTGGAATGCGCTCACCCTTTCTTACTTCATCGCTCATGAACACTGTGGTGCAGACTTCGTTTATTGGCATTGCCCCAAAGATGTAGGATTTTCAACAATAATCTTGATATTGAAATGATAGCAAGGCATTAACACCGCTGGCGTAAAGGTTGCAATATGGCAAGGTACTCGCTAGCTGCTAAGGGTCAATCAATCCACCTTGCAATAGAAGGTTCTGTAGGCGGGACTTCTTTTGCTCTCCACTTAGCTGCTGATGCAATAGAAAATGGTGGAAGAGTCATTTGGGCCGGCAAAGAACTACCTAATGCAGTACGATTTTCACAATTATTTGCGCACTTATCCCTGATTCAATCCTCTAGATTTCATGCCATGAGTATTGCAGGAAATACGGAGTTGGCAGTATCGTCAATTATTCAAGCAATGAATAGTTTACCGGCAGTTTCAATGATAGTTATTGATGACTGGTGTGATTCTATTGGTAGAATCTCTAGTAATGATTTAACTCAAATGGCCAAATTATGCAGTGAAAAGAAAGTAGATATTACATTATTGTTGGTTTCAAAAGGGAGCATAGATGTAAGTGGTAATACCAAAGATGTAATAATTGCAAGATCTGCTAATGTAATGCACAAATCAGGTTTTATTATTGCCACTCTAACAAAACCAAAAGATGGACCTTTCAGGACACTGAAAGTCGGTGATAAAAGTAGTGATTTGAAACTCGAAGAATCTGGCTTCAATTATGCTTAATCACTCTTCTTCGCCAAGTAATTTAGCCATCTCGTCAAGCGCTTTTTCGTCTGGCTCATCAAATTGCTGCGGGTTTTTTGCTGACCCACCCAACTCATCATCGCCGGCGATTTTTGGAGCATTATCTCTAAGAACTCGTGAACGGTTTTCTAATCCTTTACGCAAAATAAATCTAGCCATTAAAACAAAAATAACGATTGAAATAATATAGGCTAGATTCTTGATGGTATCTTCATTCATAAAGAGACATGAAGTACCGCTTGATATTGATGCTTTCGCTTTGATGATACCTCAGGTGTATCATTATTGGTCCCATTTTAGTGGGCGGGACAAGTGTCTTCGATGGTCTGAAGGTGGTTGAACCCAGCCGCGATGTGGTGGGTTTTGCGGGTTATAAATCCATATATTTTCTTGTAAATTTTTACAAGCAGGGCAGCGTAACTTGTTGTTTTTTCCCTGACTCTTTACAGTCTTGCCACATTTTTCACAAGGAGGTCTACGTTTATTTCTCTCTGAAGCCTCAACTAATTTTAACTTTTCAAGGTGAAGAGCCCCATCATCGGCAAGAAGACCTCTTCCTTTTATCAAATCTCCAGCTTGTAACCACTGTGATAAGTTTTTAACATCTCCAGATTGAGAAAATGCCATCCATGTTGATTCTCCAACAGAGACTTCTTCTCCTTCTGTTACTTCTCCATCACTTGAATCCATTTGGAGAATTACATGACCGCGGCTAAGTACTTTTGTTGAAATTACCTTACCACTGTATATTTTGGTCAAATGATCATCACTTGCTTGGTTTGTCATAAAAATTCTCATCCCACTAGATGGTTGAGTCGCTTTTGCCTCTAACAATTTCTTTGCAGCATTATTAGCGGTTTTCTTATCTCTTGCACGGACTCCAAATAGGACAGGGCAGTTTCCTCTCGGTGCGATTAGACTTCTTCCCTTTCTAGAATCTCTTGACATAAATGTTCCTTGCCATGAATCAATAACGCTCAAAGAATGTTCACAAATCTCCCTTACAGTGGATGAACAATCTTCTCTCCAAGCAATCGCTTCCCATGTAGGTGACTGAGCAGCCCATGAGGTTGCAGCAGTTGCGCCAATAATACCGTGGCTTCCCCACGATTTATCAGCACTTGGTGCTTGTGATAATACAACGTTTTCAGCAACGGCCATTCTATAGAACGCTTCGTCTGGCTTGTCATTAAACCAAACCATTCCAGGTTCTGTTGGTACTTGCGGTCTATCATTATGTGTTGATTGCTCAACTGCACCTTCTAATGGTGCGATATGTTCATTCCACCAATTATCCAGATGTTGTAACAAAGATTGAGTGGCGGATTCTATCTGCTTAATGTCGGTGATAACATTTGATTCATCATTCAATAAAACCAATTCCGCAGCCATAGCAGCATTGCCACGGGTACGCTTTTTAGCGAATGGCCATAACCTCACTAAACGTGTTTCTCTAATAGAAACATAAGATGGTAAATTTTCTAATAATTGATGGAATACGAGAGTTGTACAACCTCCAGCGAGAGTATCAGTATCATCTAATCCTAGCCAACCCATTCGTCATCACACCGGTTTGAAGTCAATCCCTTCATGCTCCTCGTCAATCATCTTACTTATCTCACCTGCGATGCCGATATCAGGATTCGCTGTGAAACTTCTAGCCCCATAAGCCCAACCAACACCAAGATCGCATTTACGGTCTCCGAGCATCAAATCAAGTGGGTGCGGGGGCGTTTTTTTCGTTCCCCACCAGTCAACATCTCTTAGATTTGAATCGATTTCAATGACTCCTCTTCCATCGATTAGATTAGATTTATCATAATTTCCACCACGAATAATTTCACTGCCTAGCGATAACATTCCAGGATATGGTTTACGACAGGCGCACATATCTCTAGACCTATGCGGGCATGCTAGAATTACATCGATGTGAGCATAGGAGTCTTCATCCAATAATTGTCTTCTCAGTTCATCATTGATTTCGTGCAGAGTTTGTTCATTCCACAATCCACGCATTATTGGTGATTGATTGGTTACAATACAGATAAACCAACCATTTCGTCGTAATGTTGCTATAGATTTTCCAGCACCGGTTAGCATTTTTACTTGCTGTGGAGAATTAACGTATGTGGAATAACCCACATTAAGAACTCCATCTCTATCTAAAAATGCTATACCGCCATGAAACTGCTGTTCATCTCGGTTGGATTCACGAGGTGTGATTTGAGCAATAACACCTCGCATAGTTTCGCTCAAAGGGTTCTGCATCAAGTGTTTTGTTGTAATCAGCGGAGTAAGTATTGAAATGTAAGTTAATGGAGGTCTGTTCAATGCTGATGAGTCCATCTACGGCAACACTGCTTGGCGTCATAGGTATGGCGTTACTGGCAATTAGTTGGTTTGGACGAAATAAATCAACGACCCGCATCGCTCAAGTGGGTTGGGTTTTTGTTGGACTATATTTCTTCAATGATTCATTTCGATATCTAGAACATGACGATGTTGTTTTGGTGATAATGTCTGCTTTAACACTGCCAATGGCCTTAGCAATGGCATGGTGGGAAGGGCAAGAAACTAGTGAGGAGACCCGAAAGGCGTTGAATTGGGCAAGAGGCGCAGTGGCATTCGCGGGAGGGCCCTATCTTTTGATCGCCCATATGCCGTGGTTGAATGTACTAGCAATTTGGGTAGTGGCCTCGCAATCAGCTTGGATGCTACGATTTTCCGGAGGACAGGATATCCAATTGGGAGAGACATGGGTCAATACTGATGCGGGAGTTGTCACTTGGGAAGCCTGGGAAGGTAATCGCTGGTTTAGTGCAGAAATGATCGGTGAATATCCAATTCATACAGAACTGATTCTAGCAGATGGTTCAATGATTGGTATTAATTTCGTTCTCGCATGTACTGCTCTGCAATCCTTGGTGGTGTTCATTGGCGCAATTTCAGTATTGGATATTGATTGGAAGAGGCGTATACGCGCATTATTCCTTGTAGTGGCAACAATACATATTCTCAATCTTTTCAGAAATGCAGGATTGATTTGGATGCACCTAACATATACCACTTGGGAGTTTAATGGACTTTCAGTATTTGACTTTGGTCACGCCTATGTAGCCAGAGCAGTATCCTTATTTGCCATGTTTTTAATGGCGTTGATCATGTTCGATATTTTGCCAGAATTGCATAAGCATATTCTCAGGCTTTTCAAACCCTTAGGCCTTGCAAAGGATAAATCTAATTCCAAATAGTGTCAAATCACTGAACCAAATACCTTAAAAGGGTTTACGAGTGAACAAAAGTTATGGATGCAGTGAAGCGTTTCCCCTCCGCAACTATATTAGTGATTCTATTATTCTCTAGTTTATCACCACTATTAGCCCAATCAAGTGCAGAGAATTCAACGGGAATTGAAATTTTACACACTGCTATTAATCCTTCTAATAACAATACATATTATTTATTGAGTGAGGGTTCATGGACTGATTCTGCCGAAGCAGCACGAGGATTAGGTGGGTTTTTGGTTACTGTAGATGATGGTGAGGAAAACGATTGGCTCTTTGATACATTTGCATCCTTTGATAATCAAACAAGGCATTTGTGGATCGGCTTATCAGATGCTGACGATGAAGGAAATTTCCGCTGGCACGATGGTACACCGTTTTTCTATAGAAGTTGGGGTGAAGGTCAGCCAGGACAAGGTGGAGATGAAGACTATGTCCATATAACTGGAACAAATATGGGTAATATTCAGCCAGGTGATTGGAATGATTTAGAAGATGACCCACAATATTTCCCTGTTTATGGGGTTGTTGAAGTTGGCCCTGGTGCTGATTATGCACTTCGTTTTGATGGAATTAATGATTATGTCGAAGCGGAAACTGATTCAGACTTTGACCTTGATGGTGAATTGACTATTTCTGCTGATGTCTATCCATATAACACAGAGGGAACTCAATTTATTGCAATGCTTGGAGATTATGGTTATGGAATTTATCTCGATAATGGCCATCTCGCATATGCTGATGAATATTCACTCTCCAAGCATCCGGTTGCTACTAACACAGTAGTTCCAACAATGCAGTGGTCGAATGT
>DAJY01000059.1:3545-12392 GCA_002499015.1 Euryarchaeota archaeon UBA242 | reverse complement strand
TCCTGAAGGACATTGATACCAGATTCAGTACTGAATCAATTTGTATAGTTCCCATGCAATCCACCCAGGTACTACACCTGCCACTACATCGACAACATAATGCTGCTTTGTCCATAAAGCGCTTAATGCAATAATCACTGGGAATAAGAATGGTAAATTACCAACTTCTGCAACATTATTAGCAATATGGAAAGCCACTAAAGTCGCTACAGAAACATGCATGCTTGGAAAGCAGTTGGTATTATCATCATATTTCTGTACGAGTTGTATAAAACGTACACTGCGAGTCTGTTTAATCTCACTAAAGTCTCTCCAATCAGCAGGTGTTTCTACTGGGTAATAGCGGAAAAATGCCATTTGAATAAATAGTAAGAAGACGAATGACATGAATGAATAATTGTATTGCTTCATAGTGTCAATTGTTAAAACAGTTGCAATTATCATTGGGTAATACAAGCCAGAATATAGCCAAACCCAATAGCCTTTGAATTTGAAAAATTTGTCAATTTTCATATCAAATTGCTTTGCAGGCTTTATCATATGATTCTGAGTTAAAAAATAAAATTGGTAAACTCCAACTATTAAGAAAATTGTCATTATGATTGCAACAACTAAGTCCTGTAATGGCATCATTAGATGCTTGCTTTTTATTTTTGAACTTCAAGGTTGTTACTACAGATGTAGAGAAGTATAGTTTTTCACACTCAGTGAATTTTACCAACATCAAGATTTTGCATGGATTTTAAGAACGTCTCCATCACTTAATTCGTGCTCTGCACCGACTACTCTTCTTGTTCTTCCATCCACTCCTTTGATAAATCCGTCTCCTAGGTCGGAATGTACTTTGTAAGCAAGAGGTTTCGCCTGAATAGCATTAGGAACTACGAAGGCATCTGGCAAAATTTTACCATCACCATCAGTCCAATGTAATTCATCTTGTACTGGATATACTACGATGTGGTCTAATTCATCAAAGAGGACTTTGTCAATAATTGTTGCAACACCTGTCCCACCATTAGAACTCAATCGTTCTTGCATATGTGAGAGTGCTTTGATTTGCGCCTCATTCAACCCTTTTCCCTCCTCTATTGTGAACGAATCTTGCCCTGTTGTGTAATTGATCAAACCTGCTGATTGTGCCCTGCGGAGAGCCAATTCAACATCTGCCATACAAGCAACTATTGTTCCGTTTGCTGTAATTTCCTGTAGAACTCCTTCGGGGGCGATATCGCATTTATTTGCTGCAATATGAATTGGGAATAAGTAAATACGAACATGCTCTGCAATTTTCGCTATTATTCCGTCATCCCAATCCCAAGGTTGTCCACAATCGCCAACTTCATTTCTGAAATCATCAAATGCGTTAGCAACCAAATTTAGAGTAGCCCCTAATCCAGTCAATCTTTCATGAATAAATGAAATTAAGCCCTTCTCGCCTTCGGCTTGGACCCTTCTAACACCTCTTTGCCAACCATCCTTTAGTAAACCAGTGATCCAAGCATCTAATTCATCTGCAAGAAACTTAATCTCTTGATTTATTCTCAATTGAGCATCTTCTTTTGTTTGACCAGGGCCAAGAGGGTTTCCTTCAATATCTGTTGAACCTGCTGCATCAACTACCTGGATTAACGCATCGCTATTTGCTAAATCAGCTAAGAATGCGTTACCTCTTCCCTTGCCTTCACTAGCACCTGGAACTAAACCTGCTACATCGACTAAGAAACATGGCACTAATCTGCGGAATCCAATACAACTCCCTGTTCTTGGTTGGCATATACTGCCTTGACGTAAATCGTTTTCGGCTATTGGTGGTAAGCGCCCTTCTGACTCTTGTCGCTGTCTAATGTCCTTGCACGGGCACGGTTTACGCGCTTCAATAAAGGCCACACCTACATTTGGTTCTATAGTACAAAATGGATAGTTTGCAATGTCGACCTTTGCAAGTGTTGCAGCACTGAAAAATGTTGATTTACCAACATTTGGTTTTCCTACAAGACCGATTCGCATTGGGGCATTCCCCCTTCAGGCCTCGGAGATAAGTCTGACTAAATCGTTCTTTGTTCCCGAGGCATCTAGACCTAAAGAAGTTGCAATTTCAACCAATTCAGCCTTCTTCATTTTGTTGAGTTGGACTTTAGAAGGTACTTCAACTTCTGGAGTTGATTCTTTAGCAGCATTTTCTTTGCGAACCTTTGCAATTGCAATCGAAAGTTCTGGTAAGTTGATTTGTCCATCTCCATCAATGTCGATAGCAGCAACAAGGGAATCCATTTTCCATGGCGGCAGGTTTGCAACCTTTGAACTCTTCAAGGCCATTTGGAACTCGTAAGTATCTATCATACCAGAATCATCTAAATCAATGGCCTTGAAAAACTGGAAGATGGTTTGTCCTGAATCTGCTAAATAATCTGCAAGCATTGTTAATTCATTACCGCTATCTTCGGATTGTTCTTCTTCAACCACTTCTTCAACCACTTCTTCTTCTGGGAATTCGGTGACTTCATCATCGTGGAGTGCTGCGGAAACTGCGATAACAGTGCTTCCACCTTCATCTTCTTCCATTCCCCCTACTACCAGTGTGGTATCGACTCCAACTCCTCGTCCCAGCAGTGTACGAATTGTTGTTGTTCCGTCTCCTAGGTTGTAGGTGTTAATATCCGAAACAGATGTTTGAGGATGGCTCGATGTGAGTTTTGAAGCACTTGTTCTTATGACGATCAATGTAGCCATTATTGCACCGATTGCAGTGAAATAGAATAGTGCTGCTCCGACTAAATAGAATCCTTCTGTTTGTGCAACTGCATCTTCAACACCTGAATTTGCAACCGCTTGGATTGTGAAGTCTCCAATTAGATTTGTAATGGTGGATGCAAAGCCTCCGAATAGAACAAACCAAACAGTTAGGTTTGCTTTACTTGGTTCGGAAAGTTCTTTGTTACAAGCCAATGGATGAGAAATATAAGCACCTGATAGGATCATCAAACCACCAACAGTCCATAGGAATCCCATGTCAAGAGTTGTCGCCATATCTCCAAGTTTTCCTGTTCCGAGGAAGACATCCATTCCTGTGAAGAATGCACCAATTGCATAGAGTGGTAACAATACCATTGCAAGTGTTGCCGCAAGAGCCCCTGGGTTCTTGACGATTGCAGATGTATTGCCACTGGCCGTGAATAGTAAATTGACGCTACCTGCGATTATTGGCAGTAGGCCAAGTGTCATTACAATTGCACCAAGGTTGAGTAATGTTGTAGAAGCACTCGCTGAAGCAATGAAAAATGGTGGAAGGGTAATGAATAGTAAGAATAAATTCGCTTGGCGCATTGAGGCAGACCAAATTGGTATACCTGATGTCATCGGGATAATGTGGTATGCTGCAGAGAATATTAGGGCCAATATTACCCAAGAACTTCCCATTTGACCCGCAAGCCAAACTGTTTGAGTAGAACCAGCAAGTTCGCCAAAGAATCCTAAGAACATTGACAAGATAAATGTCAATAGAGCGAATATCAGGAACCAAGCACTTGTTGATACATCTTCATCGCCTCTATTTGCAACTGTTAGTAAGACGTTTACAAATAATCCAGCAACTATCATTGCAACTGCTAATTTGGAGATTGCATCGATTAATACAATATTTATTGCACTGTCTATGTCTTGTCCTAGAAGTCCTAATAGCGATGGTAATAATGCAGCAACGATTGTTGTTAATGTAAACAAAAATGCTGAAAGTGAGGCGCTTGCTTCACTTGCCATTTTCCCATTGCTGCTGCGGGAAATTGAAACAAGTCCTGCACCAACTAGAGTTGAGAATACTGCAACTCCGAGAAATTTGGTAGTGGTTGCTGTTAATGCATCACCATTATCGTATGCCCATCCAATGCTTGCTAGAGAATCTAGTGCTGTTGGATCGTAGTGGTGCCACAGTCCGAGGAATCCACAAATTGAAGAGAATACGAACCAGAGCATGCCGAAATTGATCCATGTTCTAGCGCCACTGCCTGGCTTGTCCTCGAATAAGTCAACCAAACCTGCTGGGGCTTTGTTGAGGAAGAATAGTGAAAATTGGCGCGTTGCCTCTGACATACTGCCTATTCCTTTTTCTGTGTAATTCGCGGTGAACCACATTGCGATTACTGTTATTGCAATTCCAATAAATATTGATTCCATAAATCACACCTCCTCAATCCAATAGGACCTCGCCCAATAAGTTGGAAACTATCACGGCAACTCCTCCGAGTAATCCAATCAAGTAATACCAAATTCCTGAACCACCCAAATTACCAATCAATGGTATTAGGTCGCTGAGCAATGGAAGGGAATCCCATCCAAATACATTAGTAAATAGTGATAATAGGCCAATTACACCCACTAAAAACAAAGTCAATAGTACGCGGCTGGTTGATGGTTCTCCGTTTCCGGTGGTCACATCTGGTAGTGTCGTAGTGTTCGTCATCGCCCTCGTCTCCGAATTGACCCCATAGGGGTCATTCTGTTCCACTTGGGGGGCGGTAATAAGTATTGACTAACGACATAGTCGATAGACTGTGCATTGAGTGGGAAATTTACTCACAATGAACGCAAATTCGCTAGAACGTTGCCTCGGCGACTTTTTGAAATCCCTAACGGTGTAGGTAATGTCTCTTCTAAGGAAATTTCAGTTGCCCAAATATTTTGGCATTGGCATTCCAGTCCAACGAATTCTCGTAAATCTCCAGATACTGCATAACGCTCGATGGCGGCAACCACATGTGAATCACATTCACCGCAGTTATGGGCACCACGAACTTTTCCTCCAGCGGTCGGGTGAACGATGAGGCGGGAAATTTGATCTGCATCACCATTGAATCCACCACCTGGATGGATAGAGGGGTGGGCTCGCTTGATCATCTCGACCAGCGACCATAACCATGGAGGACGATACTCGTTATTGCGGTGTAATCTATCAATGATTGTACCTCTTTGGATATTCATTGGATTAACAGAAATTTCATCGCTCTTTTCTGCGATTGCTTCAATCCACTTTACACTATGATTCAATGCATCAGCTTCAGACATAAATGGTGGTTTAAACATTAGATATGTCTTTATTCTGACATTGAATTTTTGCATATTAACAACTGCTCGCTCCCAAGATTTTGTTGTAAACCCTTTGTTGACATGAAATCTTAATACTTCATCATCATAGGCTTCTAAGCCAATTGCTACTGCAAAATTTTGATTGATTTTAGTTGCCCATGCTAATTTTTCTTCGGTCATTTGTTCACAGCGACTCTCGACTATCAATTCCTTGCCGAGCCGTTGACAATCTGCTAATACGGTCTCTTGGAATTCTACAGGGATTTCCCTGTCTTCTAACAGGCTACCTGATGTGTAAACCTTAACCATTTGATGGTCTGCGAAATCATTGAATTTTTGTTTAGCAAATTGCCATTGTGAATGTAAGTCTTCGTTGGTAACATCATCACGTGTGTCATTGAAATAACCGCAAAAAGTACAACCTGAACTCCACCACCAATGACATCCTTTGGTTCTTAGAATTACAGTAACTGCGCTGCATGGTGTACCATCTGCTGTTGTTTCAGGAGTGTAATATACAGTGGCTGGTTGTCCCGCATCCCATGATTGTTGGCGTTCTTTTGCCCAAGGGGTATTCGCTGGAGCTTTAATCAGATCATGAATGCGGACACCTTTGTTACTCTCACCGAGCAAAGTAAGTGAAACCGGCTTGTTCATGTCTCTTCCTCCAGTTGCTGGGTCAACCCTTTAGTCTTCAATGCACCGATTAAATCAATGCTTTACCTACTCCACAGGTGTGTAAAGAATCGTAGAACCAGCCATCACGAATTGCCCCTTAGGGTGCTCGGAATCACCGTCTTCTGCTGAGATTACAGCGACATTGAATTTTGATGCTTGAACTCTAACATCAACTCTGGAGCCTAGACGTATCATCCCGAATCTTTGGCCTCGGCGCAATGTTGTACCCTGGCTTACCCATGGAACAATCGTTCTTGCCAATGCCCCTGAAATTTGCATGACTTCGGCTATTGTTCCGTCATCACTTTGGAATACTGAGCGAACTCTTTCATTGTATTGACTTTCCTTTTTGAATGCTGCTGCAAATGGTCCGCGGCGCATACCTTTGCCAGTTCTATGTTCCATTGCCGTGATAGTGCTAGCCATTGGAGCGCGATTTACGTGTACATCGAGTGGTGACATGAATACTGCTATTCTCCAAACATCTGTATCGGATTCTTGGCCTTTGGGAACTGCTTCAAATTGTTGTTCGGTTGTGAATGATAATGGTTCATCCAATGGCTCTGGATACCAGTCTCCTGTCAGTTTATCATTTGTACATTTACCAGATTCTAGTTCTTTCTTACTTGGCCGGCGTCCAATCGCCCTTTCTCTTTTTGCAAACATTACGTGACCATCTGCAGGCGAAATAATGATTCCTGGCTGAGAGGGTATCTTACGGTCTGGGTCTCGCCAAAAATTGGCAAAGAATGCGGATAACATCAAGCAAAATATTCCGAAAAGTGGAACGAGGCCACTAAGTGGATCAATTATTGCTCCTATGACAACAGCGCTAACGCCCATCATCAGTGGAATGATGACCGGCCCGTGCCCACCGTGGGCTAAACCACCCATCGATAAGCACCTCAATTGTCAGACTCTTCGTCTGTTGCTTCTGCTGCTTCTGCGTCTGCTTCTTCGATGACTTCAATCGGTGAAGTTTCTTCGGCAACTGCTTCTGCTTCTGCCTCTGCTTGTGACATTTCAGAAGCCCTAACTTCAACCATTTCATCGACACGTTCGTTGAATGCGCGGGACATGTGTTCACTTTGGCGTTCTGTTTCAACAGCACGTTCAATCATTGTATATCTGTCCTTAATGGCCTTATTGAGGTCCTCGAATAATGACATATGAGCTACATACCAATCGTCACGGGCTTTCAACTCAGTAACTGCTAAACGCAAATCTCCATCAAGTTCCTCTGCAATGTTGAATACTTTGCCAAGGCGATCTTTTTCACGGGAATACTTTTCTTCCATTTTTGCCAAAGCTGGTTCTAAATGCTCAACTTGCTTTCCGCCTCTTACCGCCCTAAGTTCGAGTTCTCTAATTCTAACTTCCTTTTCTGAAAGTAGTGCTTCATTGGTTTCGTTGGTTATCTCACGCTCGATGATTTCCTTCTCAAGAACTTCAATTTCAGCCTTTGCTGTTCGCAAATCTTCAACCTGTGACTCGTGTGCTGCGAATAACTTCAACAAACGATCAGTTTGAGTATCCAATTCTTCTTGAAGTTGTTTAATTCTAATTTCCGGAGTGATAGTTCCTTCAGACATATTCTCACCTTAGGCATAGCCTATGTCTTGAGCCACATGCCACCTCCCTAAGAAACCGACGCATAAAGGTCGGTAAAGTATACACATCTTGGAAGCAATAGAATCCTACGAGGTTTCACAACTTTTGTGCTGCGTGGGCTGCAATTACTTCTGCGACGCAACCTGTTACTGCTTTACTGGCAGGTATGTGGGTGAATTCGTTAGGCCCGTGTGCATTAGATTCGGGTCCTAAAATTCCTGTAATCATAAATTCTGCTTGTGGAAATTGTTGCTGTAACATAGGCATGAATGGAATTGTTCCTCCTTCACCCATAAACTGGACTGGGTTTCCATAGTGGTTATTACTTGCTACAGTTAATGCTGAATGGAGCCAATCTGCTAGTGGTTTTGCGTGGAAACCATCTGCTGGATGTTCTGTTTCCCATGTGATATGCGCACCTTGTGGTGGATTTTCAGTCAGGGTTTTGGCAATCAATTCTGTTGCCGATTCACTATTGACTCCGGCGGGAATACGGATTGATAATTTCAGTTTGGTATTGGTTCGTAATACATTACCACCTGCTGCACAAGTTGGAATTCCATCCGCTCCAGTAATTTCCAATGCTGGCCTCCAAGTCCGATTCAAAATTAATTCGCTTAAGTCGCTATCATTCGCTGATACACCTTCTAAGAAAGGGAACTTTGAATATACTTCATCACCAAGAATTTTTGCCGCTATTTCTGCTTGCTCTATTCTAGATTGTGGTATATCAACCCATAATTCAGGGACTATTACCTTACCAGTTGTAGAATCTGAAATTCTATCTAAAAGATTGCGAACTATCCTAAATGAAGATGGGATAATTCCTCCTGCATCACCTGAATGCACTCCTGCACTAGAGACTTCGACATTTAGAGTTCCAACTATTACACCCCTAAGAGAGGTCGTAAGCCAAAGGTGATCCCAGTCACCCGCACCTGAATCCAAGCATACCACCATTGCGGGTGTGCCGATTCTGTCTGCAAGTGCCTCTAGATGTGCAGGTAGGTCAGGTGAACCAGATTCTTCACTGGCCTCAACTATCAATTTCAAATTAGCATGAGGAATGCCTTGTTGTTGTAAACATCGTATTGCAGTAAGGCTTGCATATGCTCCGTAGCCATCATCGGCTCCGCCACGCCCATACAATTTGTCACCACGGCGAACTGGAGTCCACGGGCCAAGTCCTTCATGCCAACCAACAAATTCTGGTTGTTTGTCTGCATGTTGATAGAGCAATACTGTTTCATCCAACGTTCCTGGAACTTCCATGTAGATCAGCGGAGTCTTGCCCTCAAGCCTACGAATTTCTACCGTGAGTCCTTCTATGTCCTGTATTTTGCACCAATCAGCAATGTGTTGAATCGCTTTTTCAATGTGGCCGTTCTCATACCAATTCGGATCAAATGCTGGAGATAGTGCAGGAATACGAATATATTCGGACAAGGATGGAATGATGTCATTTTCCCAAGTTTCTTC
>DAJY01000059.1:480-3392 GCA_002499015.1 Euryarchaeota archaeon UBA242 | reverse complement strand
GAGGCATCGGTTCATAGGCCATTTGCTTGAGCATTGTGCATGCGCGATGCTACAGATGTGTTCAGTGAATGGGCAGGTAAAGGTAAGGATGAAGGGATGGAAAGAGGTCATGCAGCCTCTGTTAATGAAATGTTAAACTTGGCATTAGCAACAAATAATCTATCTTTGAGGCCATTTACAGCAATCGATATAGGTTGCGGTAATGGCTGGGTCGTTCGTAAATTACAATGTCTTGAAAATTGCCTTTCTGCCGAAGGAGTGGATGGTTCAACTTCTATGATTGAAAAGGCAATACAGATTGACCCTAAAGGGAAATATTCTGTTGCAATGCTACCGCAATGGCGACCTAATAATCCAGTAGATCTAATTCACAGCATGGAATTCCTTTACTATCTACTAGACCCAGTGTCAATGATAAAAATAATTCATGATGAATGGCTGAATAGTGGTGGTGTTTTTGTTGCTGGTGTTGACCATTACTTTGAAAATAAAGACTCCTTGGAATGGCCAACTGCTCTGGATGTTCACATGACTACACTCACTCAACAACAATGGCATGAGGCTATGTTAAGTGCAGGATTCAGCGATGTAAAAGTAATAAAAACTGGTGTCAGGGATAATTTTATAGGAACCTTGACAATGCTGGGAATTAAGAAATAAGTAATTGGTTAGGGTGAAAATCTTTAATTGATTTTAACCTTTTTAGCGGTACTTTGAGCACATTCTGTATCTACTGCTGGAATAAATCCGTGTATAATGCAACGGATTGAACCGATGAAAAATATTGCTGCCATTTTCCACGCACCGATTAGGTGGGAAAAGTATCCTTTCTCTACGTCTGCTAAATGACCCATAATAGCAGCCGCTCATCCGATGTTGTTAATGTGACCGGTGAAACTATCGATTGGGCCGCACAGGCGTATCTTTCCATTGAAGTATGGGCATTGCTCACACTTTGATGCTTCGGATTTTTTCATTCTAGCTGGTTCATCGGACTCGGTATTTGTAACATTTAATTGCGCCATCCAATCTAAGTGGACTTCCAATTCCTTACGCGCTGTTTGGTAATCATCAGGAGTCAAGCGAACCATTCTTCCTGATGCTCCAATGAGTAATGCGGGTGCTAAAATCTCCCTTCGTTCCGATAATGGTTTTGCAGATTCCAACGCCTCTAAAGCAAAAGAGTATAGTGTGAGTTGCAAACGGTATTTTGCAAGTATTTCCTTTTCTGCATCTGTGGTTGCGAATGGAGTTAGAGGGTCCCCTTCTATCCTTTGTAATAAATGGCCTTTACTTACATCCGATTCATCGAATTCACCCCTGCAGCCTGTAGTTTTTAGATCGACCACTTGCAAATATCCTTTGTTGGATTTATCACGCAATGCCAATACCAAATCAGCCCTTCCGTCAAATGAAATTGTAACTCGATCTACTTTAGCAACCGGTTGGGGGCCAGATAATGAAAACACTGTTTTGTATTTATCCTGCATAGCAATATTGTGCTTGTATAAGAATGGCAATTCTGTCCTCAGACCTTCAACAGTAAATCCATCTTGGCTTTCTCCTGCTGATAATTTTCCAAGCAATCCATTTTGGGTTAACTGAGATAATTGGACTAGTCGTTTTGCGGTTATTCTTGCTTGCTGGGCAATATTTTTATCGCTGCTAGAAGAGTCAATATTGAATTCCGCTAGTACTTGATCAATGACTGATTTATCCGCCAATGCATCCTTACTATGCTGGCGCCAACCATCCGGCAAGTCTAGGCAAGGTTTCCCTGCTGCTGCTGCAGGATTGGCAAGGCCAACTTCGACCAATCTGTGCATTATTAATCCGAATTTCTTAGCGCTTGGCCAATCATCTGCAGAATTGACTTGTTCATTCATCAGTTGCATTTTCTCTGGCTTCCATCCCTTGATATGTTCTAACCAGTGACGGCGGCGACATTGATGAGATGTGTCCAAGGAGTGTGAACTCATCCTAATCGATTGGGAAACTATTGGTAATTTGGTAATAGTTGTGGATGTTGGATGTGTGGCCTTCAATATTTTGTTTACTCTCGTTTCAACCTCTAACCAATTGCTTAATGGTGACTTGGTTTCAACACTGTCAAAGCAATCTGGTGAATGGTAAATTCTAATGCTTGATATTGCATTTCCACCTAAACCGGAATCGCAGTAAAGTTGTAATGGGTCTATTTTTAACTCTGATTCGGAATAAGGGTTCAATGGTGTACCAATAATATCTTTTTCTAGTAACCAAGGCGAATCTGCTAATGAATTGGAATGGGCGAGGCCTCGCAATCCCTCTAGTAGCATCAAACCCATGCTGCGTTTGTTAGGCTTACTCTTTTTCAATTCCAAACTGCCCTCTTTTGCATCTTCAACTAACTCATTAGTATGGCTACCCACGAGAATTAATCTATCCTCGACTCGAGTCAAAGCAACATAAAACTCGCGTCTTCTTTCTGCTTGTGTTTGCGCTGAATCCATGTTCTTTGTGAATTGCCATAGGCCATCATATGGTCTCTCTCGACTCATCCATGGATTAATTCTTCCAGCAAGAACTTGGGGGGTAACTAGTACGTTTTCTTTGACCGCCATCGATGCATCCATTTTACCGGCATTGAAAAGTCCACCAACTACAACAACCTTTGATTGAAGACCTTTAACGCCGTGAATTGTCATTATCTGAACTGCTCCGCCAGAAGGTACCGATACAGCCTTAGGTCCATTTTTCTTGAGTTCGGATAATTGTTTCATTCGGCTATAAATTGCACTGCAATCGTGCCCTAATTCATTACCAATTTTATTTGCCAACGCATACCATGCTTCTCCGTTTTGCCTGTCGGCATCTCCTGGATAGGCAGTTAGTAAATCTGAATGATCTAATACTGCATCAAACACGTCATA
>DAJY01000059.1:0-287 GCA_002499015.1 Euryarchaeota archaeon UBA242 | reverse complement strand
CCGTCCCCATTAGGTTTTGAAAAGGTTTTTGCGATTTGTTTATCTGTCAGCCCCATAATCGGTGAACGGCAAATGGCTAATGCTGCGTGTTTGGAATGTCGATTGCTCATTAATTCTAATACAGCCATCAAGGTAATACAAACTGGGCGAGTTAGCAATGCGCCTTGTTTATCAGCAAGTACTGGGATTCCTTTTGCTTGTAATTTGTCAATTAAATCTGGTAAATGAGTTCTGGCATGCAATAATATTATGACATCATCTGGTGAAATTACATCACCTGTTTCTGG
>DAJY01000045.1:16214-28891 GCA_002499015.1 Euryarchaeota archaeon UBA242 | reverse complement strand
GAATAGACAACGGGGAGAAAGCGATCTGCCCTCATGCTGGCTCTACGAATAGTTCTTCTCTCTTCATGGGTTTTAGCAACATTGAGAACAACTGCATCAGCTCCAGAAACTTCCGCAGTTCGTATTGTAAAGCCGAGATTTGTTGAATATTCAACTCCGTCAAAGAACCAAATGGTTCCACCTCTTTGCATAACTTCATCAAGAGTCCCCTCAATATTTCTTCCAATCAAAGCCAAAGCATCTTGTGCACCATCATGCGACATTCTCCACAAGTCATTGGTTGAACCTTCTTGTAAAGGAACTCCATTTTGTTGACAAAGTTCCCTGATGAGAGTTGTATCTTTCTCTCTATCGACCAATACCATGTCCAAGGCTTGCCCTTGCTGCAATGCAGAGAGGACTGCATCTCTTCCGGTCACTTGGCCTGCCATGACCATCCGTTACACAAACTGCTCAAGAGCCTGCTCATCGTCAAACTCTTTCGTTATTGATTCTCCATTGCATTGTCATCACAGAAACAGAATACCATGCTGCCAATGCTATCATTACTGAAATCAACCACCAAACTGGCGACCAACTCCAAGGGTCGCCAACACCTTCGATTTGACCAGGCAATGGGAAAAAAGGCCACATAGACCATGCTCCAGTGTGCGATATAATGTCGCTAGCGGCATGACTAGCCCATGCCACTACCATCCAAGTTCGCCAATTTTTGTATTTGAAATAAATGAAAACCAATAATGGTAAAAGAAGAGAATGAGTGAACCAGTATCCTGCAAGCCACATAGAATCCTCAGCCCCAGCCCAATGTGCAGGGTCATAGACCCAAGGCCAATCACCTGCTGACCATGAAAAAACAAGTTGTGCAGGAATTGCTGCAAAATCAGGAGCAATACCCAAAAACGCCCCTATCCATCTTCCACGTTTTCGTTGTTGAGACGGCTTTTCCCACAATACTAGTTCGGCGATAATGGCGCCGATGATAGCATGGGTAATCATGTCCATGTGGTTCCGTAAAAGCCTCGATTAAAATACTCATTGTTACAGATATTGGAACTATTATTTTAACATTACAAGAATTGTAAGAAAATAAGTAATCATTACTATTTTTTCGGTGTTTGGTGAGCCAATAGGGTAAAATAATGGCATTAAGCAAAGTGAATTATTGGCATCTAGGACAGCCAATCGCGACATAGTACTCCGTTTAGCCGCGTGGACAGACTCATAAAGGGGAGTTTGGTCGGCAGAACGCTGAGAAGCAGAGTGTTCAACATGTCACAAGGATTGTATCATCATATTCGTGCAACTTGGAAGCGTCCAAAAGATGCTCTTCCTCACATGTATCGTCAGGCTCGTATGGCAGAATGGCGCAGAGAGCCGGTAAATTGCCGTATCGAGCGTCCTACTCGTTTAGATGCTGCTCGCAGAATGGGCTACAAGGCAAAGCAAGGCGTTGTTGTAATCAGAACCAGAGTCCGCCGTGGTGGACTTCGTAAGAGTAAGATTAACATGAAGCGTAAGCCATCCAAGATGGGTATGAAGAAGATTACCATGGGTAAGAATATTCAGCGTATGGCTGAAGAGCGTGTTGCACGTCACTTCCCTAATTTAGAAGTTCTAAACTCATATTGGGTTGGCCAAGATGGAAAGCACAAGTTCTACGAGGTTATCCTGATCGATACCGACCACCCATCAATAATCGCTGACAAGCAACTTGGTGTATTCTCCCGTGCAAATGGAAACAAGTCCCACCGTGGGCGTGTTTACCGTGGTCTGACCTCTGCTGGAAAGCGCGGTCGTGGATTGTACAACAAGGGTAAGGGTGCAGAAAAGCTACGTCCTTCTCTAAAGGCAAACCTGAACCGTGGAAAGTGATTTACTCACAATTCATTTCAGCCTTTGATTTGTTAAGGCTTCATTAATTGTCGTTGTAGGATTCATTTTACAATAGGCGGATTTATTGATGGGCTATACTACAGGTCAAAGCATGGTGCAAGGCGAGGATGTGATGACGAGACTTTCAGGTCTCGAAGTCTATCTCCCAGATGGGCGCCGACTCGGCCTTGTTCACGATGCTGTTATCGATGAAAATACAATGCAATGCACTCACTTATTTGTTAGAGAAACCGACCCTCAATTAGTTGAGGGAAGTATTCACCTAGCCGTTCCATGGCGCTGGGTTAGAGGGATAGATCGTATAGTGGTATTACGCTGGTTCCCTGCAACTCCAATACCACTCAACTGAGGTGAATTATTTGGCATTCGATGTTCACGTTCTTGGTACTGCTTCGGCCCGTCCTACATCCAAAAGACAAGTGAGTGGAAGCATCATAAAATGTGATGAGGGCAATGTTGTTATCGATGCTGGTGAAGGTTTTCAAACACGATTTGCCAATCAACGCAAGAATCTGAAACTTTTTGAGAAAGGTACAACTTTGAAAACAGCAAAAATTGATGCCGTATGTTTAACCCATGGGCATTTGGACCATACCTGGGGATTATTGCCATGGTTACAGAGCATGAGTTTAGACAATAGAGATAGTCCATTATTGGTCTTAGGGCCTACTAGCGAGGAAGTATTCGACTCACTGTTGAATAATCAACAAATCCCTGACCAAGCACCTCCTGCAGAACTAGCGCGCCAGTTCAGATATTGGCAATCATTAGGAGGGAATCACGAAGCCCTATCTTACCCAATCCGTTGGGTGCTAGGGGATATTGAAAATAATCGCTGGCTAGAATTCGATGCACAACAAAATAGTGTCCATCAATTACAAGGTATGCCTCAACCTTCGAAATGGAAAAACAACAAACTTTGCCCCTTGAAAACTAACCATTCAGTACCATCTTGTGCATGGATGGTTGAATCAAAATCAAAATATGGTACTTTCAATCGAATGAAGGCGGCAGAAAACCGACTTAATGTTGAGCAAAAAGGGGCATTGGCTAGCGGCCAAGATATTGAATTAGATGACGGCACAAAATTATACGCTGCTGACTTTAGAGGTGAGCCTAAAAATGGCTTGCGGGTAATAATCTCAGGAGATACAGCAGAACTGGCATCAGGAATTATAGATTTAGATAATTGTGATCTATTAATTCACGAGGCAACTTTCGTTGAAGATGCAGCAAAATGGGCTGATGATTTCTTGCATAGCACTGCCACTGGCGCTGCAAGAACAGCCGTTCAGTGCGGCGCTAAACACCTAGCGATAACTCATTATTCTTCTAGAACCAAAGATTCAGGAGAACCTTTGAGAGAGGCACAATCAATTCTACAAGATAGCGCAATTTCTTGCTCAGCACTTTCAGATGGTGACAGAATAATTGTTGAAAATGATGGCCAAATTGTCCATCTGTTTTGGAACGGTAATGGCTGGAGTCGTTGATTCAAGCAAGCAAACTATTGAAGTGTGTTGAGGCGAGGGCCAAATCATGCAATCTCGCATCGTTGCTCTAATACTGGTCGTCATGATGATTTGGCCTTCTGCTATTGCAGCCGAATCAGGGCGAGCAACTCCTGATTGCTTACAGGATGATGTCGCAAGTTTTCTACCTTCAACGGGTGTCGCAGGTGACGCTTGTGTCAAAGTAAATTTAGGACAATTGCAATCGGGAGATGTCTATCAATTTGATATAACAATCTTACAACCTATCGACCTATTACTGTTTGATGAGAACGGAGTCCAAGCATATGACTTAGGCCAATCATATCGCAACGCCTTTGAACAGATTGTAAGCACAGAAAATGCGGAAGGACAATACCAATTCAATTGGCAAGTTCCAGCATCTATTACTGCAAAAACGTGGTATGTTGTTCTAGATAATTTGGCTCATGATGGTGACCAAGGCATGGGTGACCAAGGTGGTGAGGATTCACAGATTTCTATCTCAGTAGATAAAATGGACCAATCTTATTGGACACCATTCCACAATTTGATTCAGATCGATAACCAAAGTAGTCAAGTGCTATTGTCCGGTGATGATTTAAAATTAGACGCAGGAACATCTATCGTCATTTCCGCCTGGGCTTTGCAAGGACAAGCCGATGTATATTTACAAACAAAGCAAATGTATGACCTGTATGCAAGTGGTGGCGTTGGTTCACTATATGTTAGCGGAGGAGCTTTGCAAAATGTGGCCGACTCCGCTTCTATGACTTGGTTGGTTCCTGCAGAATTAGATGGCCAAGAATTAGTTGTTATCGCAGATAATACCGATACTCCAGTGGGTGGTGCCGATGGAAGCGAAGAGGTTAGAATGACGGTTAGAGTTGAGTTAGCACCACCACTAAATCCAATCATTGTTGATGAAGATAATTCAACAGTGGCAATAGGACAAGCTATCACATTGAATGCATATTCAACTCCAAATAAGTTACAACAAATCGATACATTGAGTTGGGATTTTTATTCCGCAGATGGATTGGCAAATGATGATGCCAATGGCTGGGAAGTTGAAGCTACTTGGCAAACCCCCGGTCTCAAAACAGTAACTCTTACTGCGACTTCACAAACAGGAGAAATCGCTCAAACAAATCATTCGATTACAGTGATTGATGTCGTAGATCCAGTTGCTAGGATTAGCGGCAGTGGATTGCCGGTCAGTAATGGGTGGAGAGTAAATATTGGCCAATCTATTTCTTTCAATTGCGATTCAAGTACTGATGATTACACAGAATTGACCTGTGCATGGACCTACGATGGTTCGCCATATGGCCAAAACAATTCAATTCTTCTAAGTTGGAATGACATTGGTAGCCACAGTATTGGGCTAACAGTTTCTGATGGAGCGGGAAATACAAATTCGATTATGACTAGCGTGATTGTTTTAGATACAACACTCCCAGTACTCGACTCATCCAGTCTTGAAGGATTTGCATCTGCTGGGACTGTTGGAGAAAAACTCACCTTCTCAGTTTCAGCCACAGATTCCTACGATGATATCACCAAGTTACGTTATCACTGGGATTTGCAACCGAGCAGGGACACTGATAACAATGGAAATCCTAGGGATGATGCAGATTTACTTGGATATAAAACCACTATCACCTTCAATCAAATTGGCCGTAATGAAGTAGTCTTAACCGTATTTGATGAATCAAATAATTCAGATTCACACGCCTTTGCAGTCAATGTAGCATCGGCACCAATACAAGAAGGACTCACTCCGATTTTGTTTTTGGTTCTATTTGTTGTAGCGATTACATCTGCAGTTGCAATCTTGGGCCATAGAAGGTGGCAATCTCGGATAGCAAGCGAAATTTTGTTGGGAAGAGGATTATCCGCAGCAGAAGTGATTGCTCACATGGCCGCTGTGAAGCAAACTAGAGCATTGCCATTATTTGCTAGTGCTACCCAATTAGCAGGGCTAGATGCTGGAGAAGTTCAATCAAACTCCGATAGAGAGTTATCAGAAAAGGAAGCAGAATTACAGTCAATATATGGTAATGAAAATACTGCAGACCTTGGATTTGCAAGTAATAGCGGATACTCTCAAGCACCTCAAATGAGTGCAGGAAGTATTGCCTCAGCAGCAGAAGCATCAGCACTATTGCAAGAAGATGAGATGTCCACTCCACAACCAGCAGCCCAATCAGTGACACAACCGAATCAAAATGAAGCACCTAAAGCGATTGTCGAAAGCGGTGGAATTGCACTTCCCGATGGAGTGTCAGGAACTCGTCCTGCAGTTGTGGAACAACAAGTTGCCCCAGTTGTAGAACAACAAGTTTCAGCAGTTATAGAACAGCATATTCCAGCAGTTGTTGAGCAACAAATTGTCCCAGCTGCCCCCGTTGCCCCAGTTGCAACTGAACTGAAATGTGTTTGCGAATCTTGTGGAGCAGGATTTGAGATATCGCTCCCAGCAGGTGTTCCTAAGGCAATTGTAGCATGTCCATCTTGTCAAGTGGACAATTTGATCGGTGCATAACTCAATACCCACTAGATGGCCGCAGAGCAGGTTTGATTGCTACTATGAATTACTGAAACCGCCCTAGAAGTATGCAAAGAGGCGAATGCTTCTCATAGGTGTTAATCTTCCTTTAGTATATGGATGAGCGGAAGCCTCGCTTGATACGCCAAGGTTTGCCACAAAAGGCAGACCCTAGGCGAATGTCAATTTTCCTCGTCTTGGTAATGATGTCTTCAATCGCAGTTCCCGCTAATGCAGATGTGAGCGTAGCAACCGATGACTTTGGAGTTCTTGACGCTCTTGCTCAAACATTGGCAGACAGGGAACAAAGCGGTGAATCATTCATCGCTGTCCAAGGTGCAGATAATTCCTTGGCCTATGTTGATGCTGCTGCGAGACCAATTACTACTACTGATGCATTAAGTGAAGCGGATAGTTATCTTGAGGATATCGAAATGCGAGATTCTACGCCGTATGAGGCTGACCATCCTAGGCCCTATCAATTTCTCATTGGAGAGGCTACACATCCAGATGGATGGCCTTACAATCTGTATGACACTTTATTTTCAACTGAACAATTTGGATTAGACAATTTATTGGGAGTAGGAATAAATACTTATGCAATTTATGTTAATTTTTCTTCAAGAAACGATGGCCCATCACATGAGGCTTGGGATTCAGGTACATTCACAGGTGAAATTTTCACCGCCTCCGGCGGATTAACGTTATTTGAAAATTATATTGATGTTGATGGTGATGGCGTTGATGACCTTTCTGTTGCATTAACGGTTGAGGGAATTGCCACAATTGGTGAAGGAATCGGTGTTGAATTCAGCGATGATATAATTCCTATTATTGAGGAGATTTGGATCCGGCCTACTTTCAAATGGATGGTAACTACTCTCAATCAAAATGACCCGTTATGGAATGAACTTGCACATTTAGAAGTCAGCCTAATGAAGGGATTATCCTTTGATATTACCTTCGATGATTCAGAATCTTATGCAATAGTAATCGATACACGTTTCACCCAACCTCCTAATGATTTCACATTAGGAGTCGGAATTCAAAGGATGACATTTGATGTCAATGCAGTTTTCACCAGTGCCTTTGCACTGGTAGCAGCGTTAATAGGTGGCCAAGTGAATTCATCCGAACTAACATTAACTGCAGTATCAGCACCTTATGCATTAAGAATTCTCAATCCAAACCACGATTCTTCAGACCTTCAAACCGATTGTGAAGATGATGATTATTTTGACCCAATCAATGACCATATGGCAGAATCACGTATGCACAAATGTGGATTTAGTGTCGGCATTGGCTATGTTCACTTTGGGCAATCAAACTCGGGAGGGTCTGTTCCCATTTTGGAATTGGCATATGTAGATGCAGGTTTCCATCCAGAACTAGGTTCAACATTACTTCCAGGTGAAGTAGATTTAACTTTGAGAAATGATAATCTTGGTAAGAACTCATTTGACACAGTAGAAATTTATTCTGATACCGGTATAGACCTTTATGTCCATTATTATGAAGATAGGTCCGAGGTTCCAGAAGGAGATTTACCATTTGGAAACATCACTGATTCAAGGGCTTGGATTAGAGGATTACCGTCAGGTACTCTACATGGCGATGAAATAAATGCGGTTTTCACCATGATTGGAGAAGCACCGGGTTCAGCCAACCTCCCAGGGGATATGCCAACTAGATTGTCATTGATTATTGTAATTAAAAATTTCACAGATGATAAAGATGATAATGTCAATGACCCAACATTACCAGTTAACCCAAGCAGCCCACCAAATACATTAATCGCCATTGTTGGAACAGAATCAATAGACAGATTGGAATACAAATCAACTTTCATGAGAGGCGGCTATGCCAATGATTCATCATCTCTGCAAGTCGCAATTGATAATGTACCTAAAGCAATAGTTATACAGGGTAGTTTCTTAGTTCCAAGCAGCGGTCTTGGAAGAATTAATTTCGATAATCCAAATTTAAACTCAGTCGCACAAGTATTCGATAACGCGCTACTTTCGCTCGTTGAAATCATTTTGGATATTGGCGATGTTGTTAATGGATTGCCATCTTCTATTGTAGGGACAGCAGGTTCAAGTGGTGGTGAAGTCAATATCAATTTTTACAATCAAATAAAGCAGAGTTTACCAACATCGTTAAGAGAACCGATGGAGATTGGTAGCCTAGAATTAGCAATCTCCTCCTCAGACCAACCTTGGCTTCCTGAAATGGATCACATTCTACTTTCTCAAGATATGGAGTTGGATGTTGTAGCCGGTAGGCTAGGTAGCCAACCTCCACTAGTACCTGTTGCAATCAGCATCAGAATTGGTGGCATAAGTCACATTAGGCATGCCTTTGACCCGGTAAATGAAATTAGAAATATGGAATTAAATGGTATTGAAGGTGGACCATTGTTGATAGGTCATATCAAACATCGTGGCACTGTATTTGATGATGCAGTACAACAATCAGCAACGGTTTCAAATCGTCCTAGCAGTTTTTCCGTTGTCCAAACAGCTTCTGAATTATCATATTCAGCAAGCACCCCTATCGGCACTATCACCTATGGCGGCACATCCGGAGAGCAACGAAATGCAATACGTCTTGCTGGACTTCCAGCTTCATTTTCTATATTACTAGGAGATACAATCGGTTATGTTGCTAGCGAACCGATGGATTCAATCCAAATTCAAATGACAAATGCATCACAACCATTGACCATGGATGGAGATCATTTCAGGTATTGGGTTGATGAAAACAATGGTGAAGCAAGTCTTAGTGCTCAGATTTCTAATGTTACTAGTTTGCAAAGATTGTCACCTCTCGTACCATCTGCTAGCGGTCCAGAAGGTAATTCTCGAATTCAATTATTGCGTTCTAGTTCATCACCATTTAACATCTTGATGGAGGATGTTTCAGTTTACGACGACCCCTTTTTGGGCCTCAATGGTAAGGCCAGGCTTGACCCATTACCTGCAAATATCACTATGGCATACCCAAGTTCAGTCGATTCAACAAATTTACAACTACCAGACTTTGGAGATGGTGAAGGAATTGAATCAGTATCATTCTTTTTGGGTGACCTTGTTGACTTTGGGACAGTTGTAAATGATTTCATTTATTCCATGTCAATGGATTTAGCAGGAACATCAGGAAACAATTCAGATATGGCAATCGGTTTGAATTTAGAAACAGGTGAAGAATTTGATATTACTGCTGATTTCATTAAAGGCACAAATGTTGACAATGTTCCTACTTGGCAACATGGCTTATCAATGGAAGTTGAAGAACAAACTCGTATAATCTTTAATCTCTCAAGAATGCCAACATTTACTCTTTCTAGCCGTCAAGTTGTCAATTCTGCATTAGAAGATGGCATGATTAGTAGAGATGAGGCAGATGCTGTAGTCAGCGCATTAGAGGCAGCAAATATTACAGATTCTCGAATATTAGTTAATTCACTTTTAGATTCTGTCATCACAGATGAAGAAATTGCTCGTGTAAATTTATCAAAATGGCAACAACAAGGAATCACTATTGAAGATAGACGCGCATGGCATCTTCGCTCATGGTTGCCGAATTTACCTCCTGGAACGATTCTAATAGAATATGATTACAGAACACTTGATGGCATTCCAACCTATGAATTAGATATTGAATTAGACCAATGGCAACCTGAACGCCAGCAATTGACTTTTGAAGTAAATGGGTTTGATGGAAAAGATTTGAAACTGGTCTTAGATGGACTTGATAATCAAAATCCCAACAATGTGGTTGCTAACGCAGTATTTTCTACACAAGACAATCTAACCGTACCGCGTGTTACAGTTGACATGCACTATGATATTGGAGCAAGATTAAATTCAGCACATGCAATATTTATTGATAAACATGTTATGAACCGGATTGAAGCACTTATCATCGGTGTTCCTCAATCAACCGACTTTTCAGCAACGATTGGTGATGTATTGCTAGTAGATATTGAGGTGCCAATTGAATACCGCATAGACGATCATTCAGCAGATGCAATCATGTTGCAATCAATGAGATATATTGACGGTTTTTGGTGGCCTGCCACAGTTTTCATGAGAGATTTACCTGGAGTTATGCAGTTGAAAGCACAACCACAACTTGTGTTTGATATTCGCGAAATGAGTTCTTTCCAAGGTATGATGAGTCTAGATTATACTTCGAATACAGATGATATGGACTTATATCTGGAAGCAAATGGAAGAGCGATTGATTCCAAAGGGGATGTTTTGATGTTAGCCGAGGATTTACCGAGGCGCTTCGAACTTGTGCCAACTGAAGATTGGGGTATGAAGGTTGATTCATCTGGTGCTGGGGTCAAGCGAGTCTATATCCGTCAAAGCAATGTTCCAAGTGCACCTGGAGTTACAATTGACAGAATTGAAATCGTTGGACAGGATTTGAAATCTGCAACAATTCATATTTATGAAGGCCCGTTCAAGTATCCGATAATTGTCTTGGATGATATTACCAATGGCAGAATACTAGTAAGTGCACAGGCTACAATAGAGCCAGGATTTTACTATCCAGCATTAGATGGCGTTGTTCTAGATGGTAGGGCAGTTCTTCTTGATGCACAATTCACTGGGGTAATACCGACAGCGTCTTCTTTAGGCGTAAATGGAATTGTTACTGACCTTTCATTGATTGGAACACTGACGGGTGGTGCTGTTGAAACAAGACACATCATGGTCATCGAACCGTTGACTACAATGCTTGCTTCAGGCTTAATGCTACTACGGTGATTACATGGCAGGTAGATCGCAATCAAAGAAAATCGCTGTTGGCCAAGACGGCGAACTGTTAGTTCATGAGGATGACATAATAGAGGTCGGTGGATTAATGGTTAGAGGTTTGGATAAACAAGCCGAATTAGGAGCCTTTGACAGCGATAACGAAGAGGATAGAGAGGATTGGGAATACGCCCAAGAAGCAGCAAAGAGTCTTCGTGACAAAGTGATTGAAGTCGACCCATATCAAGTGGTACTGGCAGGTTTTGTAATCCTCTTAATGATAGGAGTTATTCTCAGTGGATGGTACTGGGTGCTGCCACGAGATTCAGTAGTCCTTGAAACACATTACAAACAACGCGGTGGACATTTGATGATGTCCGAATTAAGCAATGATGGTAGTAGGGATATCACCGATGTTGTAATTCATGTAGAATTCCAAGATGTTGATGGTTTGGTTCTAGATTATATGAGAATTGAATTGGATAAAGTTTCAGCCCATTCCTCCATAGCAGGAGATGATTTGGAAATGTTAGTTTCTGGTTATACCGTTTGGGATAATTACATAGTTCGTACGCATATAGAATGGACCGATTATAATGGCGATGAAAACCGTCAAGACTGGTATCATAATGTTGGCCATTGGTCAAGTGAAATATTCATTGATGAAGGCGATAAAAGTACTTGGCCCTTCTCTTGATTATGTTTTGTTTTGACATACTATGCAATCATTGCACCCGAAGCGATAAAGCGGGGCAGTTCAGCCCTCAACTTGTGCAAACCAGCAGTTCTCTTCGGATGGCGCTGTGCTTAGTTGTAATATTCGTATTGCAAATTCTTAGCCCTATGCTTCACCCTACGGGTGAACAAACGGATGCATCCCAACTGGATTCAAGCCAAACCGAATGGGTTAGATTTGATTTGGTCGATGGCGTATATTCAGATGCAGTTGGTGAATACGACTATACAGATTCTCTCGAAGATAGGCCAAATATAGCATCATCACGGATTGGCGATTTTGACCAATACGGATTCACAGCATCAAGACCATTGCCGATGGAATTAATACAAGCTCGCCCAGATCTCTTACTTTTGATAGTAGATGATTCAATAAGAATGGAACAAGCAAGGCAACAATTGAATCAAATTCAAGGATTAATAATTAGAGAATTCATTGCACCTTCCGGATTACTAATCCAAGGAACTTCGAATTCAATTCAGCAAGCAAGTGATGTGCAAGGTGTTATCGCAACTCATCAAATTCCATTAGCGCTCTTAATCGATGATGCAATATTGGATCTCATGATGCTAACCGATGGAACTGATGCCCTCCAAGGACAAGCGGTGAGGCTCGAAGGGTGGAGAGACGAATTAGGCCCGGTCGATTCTGTAGAATTAACAGACGAGCAAGGATTTACTATTTTTCAGTCGCTTGAAGATGTTTCAGAAGTAGGCTTATCTGAAATAATAAAATGGGATGAAGGGCGTTATGAAGGGCTGTTAAACAGTGAACAGATCGCAGAATTAATCATTCAACCGAGTGTTCGTTCATTCCGTTTTAATCCGCAATTTACTATTGATAACGATAATGCGCGCAGTAATATGAAAACTACTGTGATGAAAACATACTTCACTACTGATTTAGATGGCTCAGGACAAATAGTTGCAGTTGCCGATTCGGGATTGGACGGAGATCATGGCGATTTTGGTACGAGAGTGGTTAGCAGTAATGATGTGATTGGAGATGGCTCTACTGCAGACAAACATTCAGGTCATGGGACTCACGTCGCATGCACGGTACTGGGTGATGGTAGCAAAGGTGGATATTCGGGAGTAGCACCTTCCGCAGAATTATATTTCCAGGCGATGGAGAACGATAATACTGGTAATTTCCAATCACCTTCACTCAATTATTTGATGAATTCAGCATATAGTGCAGGTGCGCGAACCCATACTAACTCATGGGGTTCAAGT
>DAJY01000045.1:0-16008 GCA_002499015.1 Euryarchaeota archaeon UBA242 | reverse complement strand
AGAGCAAATTACTACGACAAATACTACAATGGTAGAGAGGGATTGACAATTCTATTCGCTGCTGGAAATGACGGCCCTGCAAGCGGAACAGTTTCACCTCCAGCCACTGCAAAAAACAGCCTTTCAGTCGGTAATCACCAAAATCGTTATTCAGGTGCACCTGATAATTTGATGAGTAGTTCAAGCCGTGGACCTACTGATGATGGTAGAATAAAGCCGGACATCATTGCACCAGGTGGATATGTACGCTCATGCCGCGCTCAAGAAGCAACAGATACTTCCGGCTCAACTTGGTCAAATAGTTGGTATCTAGAATATACTGGGACTTCGATGGCAACTCCAAATGCAGCAGGGGCTGCAGTGATGGTTAGAGAATACCTTGAGGAAATAGCACAACGTCCAGCTCCACAAGGTGCTTTGGTCAAGGCATTACTCGTTCTTGGCGCTCAAGATGTCGGTACAAGAGACATTCCTAACAACGATGAAGGATGGGGGCGAATCAATCTTAGAGAAACTCTTGCGCCTCAAGGTGGACAAGGGATTTGGGTAGATGATAGGTCAGTGCTTTCAGGTTCAGGTAACTCAAAATCATATACATTTAATTTGACACAAAACAATGGTAAATTCAAGGTTGTTTTGACATGGTCAGATGAGAGAGGTTCTTCCTTTTCAACAAAGAAATTAGTCAATAATTTAGATTTGATAGTAACTTCTCCAGATGGGACCATCTACAAAGGAAATGATTTCACTAACGGAGTTTCAACAACCGGTGGAAGTGCAGATGATACCAATAATTTGGAAGTCGTATTACTAGATTATGCTATGAGCGGCGTCTGGACTGTTAAAGCAAAAAACACCTACCAAGGAGGTAGTTCTGCCCAGACTTATTCAATTGCAGTAATGGGGTATGGCGTCAATGATTTACGACCTGACCCAATGGTGATGGTAGATCAATTTTCAATGGATGTTAGCATCCCGCAAGTGGGCGACCCAGTTAATATAGAAACCAAAGTATTCAATGCAGGAAACGTTGAGGCCGAATCCTTTGACGTTGTCTTTTCAGTCGGTGCGACAGAGATAAATCGCAAAAATATCGATTTAGGTGCAGGATCTGTTAAGGCACTATTCTGGACTTGGACTCCATTGACTTCTGGGCAAACAACACTTACCTTCACAATAGACCCAGATGATGATATTGAAGAAATACTTGAAAATAATAATCAACATAACATCGTGGTCAATGTTACAGCCCCAGGTGTGAAATTATCAAGTACAACTCAAATAACAATTTTAGATAACACTCAATCTTCTGCCACTTCATGGAATGTTTCTCTCACCAATACAGCATTGATAGCAACCAATGCATCATTATTTGTTGATAATTTGATTCATGTTGAAAGTAATTTGGCTTTGACGTGGTATGTTGGTACGACACAAGCAAACCACTCTCTAGAGGGTCAACAATCAACAGGAATTACAGTCACATTAGTTCATCCAACCCCTCCAGACCCAGGCACATACCGGATTAGTTTAATCGGAATAGATGTTGATAATGGGGTTAATTATCCATATGCGCTAGATTTAGTAGTTCCAAGCCTATCCAAAGTAAATATTGAATATGATTATCAAATTGTTCCAGTGCATCCAGTCAATGCGACAAGTATAGATGTTAGATTTTTCAATATTGGTAATGACGATATTGGCTATGACCTATTCTTGGAAGCCCCAGCCGGATGGCAAGCAGGATTCGACGATTTAGGCAGCGAACCGGGCGCGATTTCCGGTTCAACCGGATTGATTGGCCAGAATGGCCAGAAAAACCTCGGCATTACATTCACTCCTCCGCAAGTAATGACTGGAGCAGGTGCGGAGAGAATGGTCAAATTAACGGCAGTTTCACAGACTGAAAATCCAATTTCCTATGTTTATAACATCCCAATAAAAGTAATGGAAATAAGAGAGATAGATATTGACTTACAAAATAATTTTGGAAAGATGAGGCCAGATTCGTCTCTCAGTCTAATGTTTAGCATTCAGAATAAGGGGAATGTCGACCTAGATTTAACTCCATCAATACAATTGCCAAACGGTTGGCAATGGGCTTCATCAACCGACATTATTGAGTTAAATTGGGCATCGACCAGAAATATTATTGTTACGGTTAATTCACAAGGGTTCGGAAAATCTGGAGAGATTCAATTCAATCTTGACAATGGTTCAAATAGGTATTCTTGGACCGGATATATTGATGTTGAAATCTTAGCGCAACCAACATTGGATTTTGCTTCACTTCAACTTGCAGATGGAACCTCGTATGGCCACCCCCTAGGTACTGGCTCACATCCGAGTGGAGAGATTCTTATCTTCACTTGGCTAGTAGGCAATAACGCAGATGTGGATTGGGAGCCTTCAGTTTCTGTTACTTTAGACCCAGGTCTATTTGGGGAGTGCCAAAATGTTGGAGTTGTGGGATATTTAGAATTCCAATTACTACAATGTTCTATTCTGATTTCAGGAAATATGGCGCCTAAAAGTGAACCTTCCTTCACAGTGGTATTGAGGGGCAATGGGGTCGAATATGTCGAACAAGTAGGATTGTATGTGGCGTCGGTAGAATCTGCTACATGGGATGCGTCAAGGAATGAAAAATTCACAACAGGTGAGGTAGAGGCAGTATCAATCGATGTAACAAATTCCGGAAATGTAGCATGGTCGTACAAAATCCAAGCCACCGCATCCGAAAATTGGTATTGCGAAGTAGTCGGCAATGATGTAATCTCTCTTGAAGCGGGTCAGTCAAAGGTTGTTAGAATCAATGTAAGAGCAGATCGCCCAGGAGATGGAACAATAACATTGCAATTTGAACAATCTAATTCACTTTCAAATCCGAGTGTATCATTTGATGTTTCAGCAGAAGGAGAACCTACTGGAACCGCTAGTGAATCATTCATCAATAACGGAGTTGCAATCTCTATAATCTTAGTAATATTGTCCTTAATTGGAGTTGTATTGTACAAAAATAGTAAGTCCGAAGAGAAGAACTTCCCGTTGATCAACAAACTTACAACTGCTTCAGCGAATCAATTAGCGTCACCAAAAGCAGCTCCTTTGCCGCAGACATTCACACCTCAACCAATAATTGAGCCAATACAAGCGATTGAAGAAGAGCAAGAAAATGATTCCCAACCAGTTACAATGTGTTGGTTATGCAAATCTCCAGTTATAGAGGATATTGTCGGTTGCCCTTCTTGTGGCGCAAGGTACCATGGAATTACAATAGACGGCTGTGATATTTCACAATTAGAACACTGTGCGAACTGCCAAGCACTTGCCAGCAAATTCATCAAAGCATGACTCCGCTAATATAAAAAACGCTTACAATTTTAGTTTTATTACACATCTGAGCATAGGCTTATGATAGTGATGACTTGTCCGGGAGTCATGGACTCCCGTGTAAATCAAACAAGAAAGCAGTCAAAGGCTGCAATTCTCTTAATGGCTTTACTATTATTTTCCATGGTCCCTACCATGGCTCCAATCGCTTCTGCTGATGGGGCCCGTGACGCTTCTATAACGGTCACAATAATGCCAAACGGGCTAGAAATAAATCCAGGCGAATCTGGAGAATATACAATTCGTGTTCGCAATACAGGTTCAGATCCAGTGACTGTCACAATATCTTCAAGTGAAGAAGGAACTGCGGAATGTGGCCAATATTCATCTCAACCAAGCCAAATCTCAGGACCCATAGATGCTGGGGCATATGAAGAGACTACCATGGATGTAACCTTGACTCAAGCCGCAGAGGAAAGTTGTGAAACAACGGTCACTGTTAATGCGATTGACGGAGCAACGCCACCAGGTGCACCTGCCCAAGAAACTTCAACTGTTACTACAACTGCAGGAGATGGCTCAGGTAGTGCAGTATTCGGTGTTGACTTGAAGATGGCTTCCCCGTCAAAGGATTGGAGTGGAGAAAGCGTTGTAGAGTTTGAACTTGAAGTTGAAAACACAGGTCAAACAAATGAAACAATTACCTTAACCATCAATGAGGCATCAGGTCCAGGATGCTCTAACGCAGGGGCAATAACCGTTACTCTGGGTGAAACTTCTGTTTCTGTCGATGCTAACGAAAGTGAATTTGTCACCGTTTCAGTTGAAGTTCCCGAAGGTCAAGAAGCAGACAAATATTGCTGGGATATCGACGGTGTTGTTAGCAACGACCCATCACAGGGTTCAACCGATAACCAAGAATTTGATTTGACAGTTCCAGAGTTGCATGAATGTTCTATTTCCTTGACTAAGAATTCCATTACAGTTGCACCAGGTGCGGAAGGAAATCTAAAGGTCATGTTCGTCAATGAAGGAAATGTGGACTGGACAATCTCTGTTGGAAAATCCGGTTCAAAGGCGGGATGGGTGAGCGTTGATGGCGCATCCTCAGGAATTATGGCTGATGAAAAACAATTCGATTTGTTAGTCAATCCTGATGATTCAGTCGAAGCAGGTTCAGAATCGATTGTAGCGATTCAAGGTAAAGATGGTAGTTCAGTTAAGTGTACTAAAGATCTTAGAATCATCTTAGGCCAATCTCATGCCGCTTCAGTTTCACTTTCTAGTTCATTAATGTCAAACATCCAGCCAGGTGATAATGGCACTACCACTCTAGTAGTTACAAATCAAGGAAATGGTGCAGATACTTTCAGAATTTCATCTTCTTCACCACCTCAGGGTTGGAGCGTTAAACTGTCAAAGTCAACAATTTCACTTGGTTCAAAATACGGCAATGAAAGAAGCGGAGACATCGAGGTTCAAGTCAATGTTCCGTATAATGCTCTCGCAGATGAACAAGTAGATATTATTCTAACAGTCCAATCCAACAACGGTGCAGTTAGTTTTGCTGATGTTACATTGGCGGTTACAGTAGCGGCCAATCATGATATGGAAGTTGAAACAAGTTCACCCGATCAAACCGGACGCTCTGATACGGAAGTTCGTTTCCCGATTACAATTGAAAACAGCGGTAATATAGAAGACAGATTCCGCTGTGCAGTAATGTCACAAACAGCTACTCCTAGTTGGGCGACATCATTCGAAGATGCCGCTGGGAATAAATTCACTGAAATCAACATCGCGCCTAGAAGTACAATGCTCGTGTACCTTGTAGTGAGTATTGATGGCGAAGAAGAATTAGATAGCAGCAGATTAACCATTCGAATAACCAACAAAGATGATACTAATTCACAAGATATGGATGATGATGGGATACCAGATAATCAAAGAGAATTAATCATGTTAGCAATCCAATCGGATAGAAATTATCAGATGGATGTCCGTTTAGAGGATGGTGGTTTAGATGGGCGTAATGGAATGGCTACTCTAGCCCCAGACGGCGTTAAAGAATACGGATTATGGGTCAAAAATACAGGAGATGGTAAAGACTTCGCTGTGTTTGAAATCAATGGATTAGAAGGTCTTGCAACACGGACTTTGAAACTTGATGGATATTGGGCAGTAGATGAGCCAGTTCAAATCCCGGTTGGTTATGGGATTTGGAATCTAACAAGAGGCCAATTCGTCTTGGACGAATCCGCAATACCAATCACTGAATCTAGCCGAAATGGTGTAGAATCAAGAATGCTAGAATTAGATTTGTTTGCCGGTCACGAAGCAAGGCCATTCGAACAATACTTTTTGTTGACAATAACAGTTAACCCGAGTGCCGAAACAGGAGATGGAGGTATGTTAGAGGTTGTTGTTATGAGTGAGTCAAATTCAGCCAATCGCTCAGGGAGAGTTTCAGTCGTATTAGATGTTCAAATCATCTATGATCTTACCTTTATGAGTCAAGAAATGGATGAAGAAATAGTTGTAGAATACGATGTTTCTTTCTCGGAAAAGACACAATTTGAAATTGAATTGCACAACACTGGCAATATCCGTTCAGAATTCCGTGTTTTCACTTCAGAGAATTTACGCGGATGGAGCGTCTCTCTAGAGGACACAAACGAATGTAGCCGTGAAGGTGGAGAGATGGTGTGTTGGATAGATGTAGATTCATCAATTCTTCTCGAAGTAACCGTACGTCCTCCAAGCGGTGCTGAGATGGATGATACATTCAAATTCACACTCTCTTCTGAACCAGTAGAAACCGGTGTAGTAGATCGCCAAAACCTTGAGTTTACCATACACGGTTCACAAGATTCGGGATTATTCGGTGATACATTGAGTAGTAACTCTGCTTCATTGATTGCAGGTGGATTAGTAATCTCAGTATTAATTGCATATTTAATGCGCAAAAAGCCATGATTAGCGGCTCCATAGATTGAAAATACAAAATTATTGCTGAATGTGCTAAAAGGGATACTGAGTCGCCCTATGTAAGGGGGTCCATTTGGTAACGCTTATGGGTGGTCTTCTAGTCGGACAAATCGTACAGCGTATGCGTTGTGCGGCGGTGATTAAATGTCCGGCATAGAATCAGTTCCAAGTGCCTATCTGTCAATTGGCTTTTTGGCAATTCTTGGTATCATAATGCCACTGACTAATTTCCTCATAACTTGGGTTGTTAGACCTAAGGTCGACCCCGCCCGTCCTCACATTACAAAATCATATCTTTTGGAAGGATACGAGGTTGACCACAGCCTCTACCCACGCCGTTTAACCACCTTTGAATGTGGTAGTGAGCCAGTTGGAGATGCAATGATTCAATTTCACTTCCAATACTATTGGTATGCGATTATTTTCTTAGTCTTTGATGTCGCATTCATGTTCTTGGTACTGGGCGGCATGGTAGTTGGTAATGCAACTTCACCAGACCTTGCAGAACATAGCCGTGAGAGTGCCGTCGAAGATGCCAAGATGGCAATGATGATTCTAGCAATATTCTTCAGCACTATGTCTGCTGGTGTTTGGTATGTATTCCGAAAGAGAGGAAGAATCTACATTTGAGGTGAAATATTATGTCTAATGATGGAGAAAATTTTGCAGCTTTCAACAGCAGGGCGTTAGTAGAAATGGTCGGCGACGTCACTGATGAAGCCCTAAAAGCGACCAAGATCAAACAATTCCTAGGGGTTTTAGCAGGACGGTATTTCAATTGGGCTGGCCGTAAATCATTATTTACACTGCATTTGGGAATCAAGTGCTGTGCTATTGAAATGGCAGCAGCAGCAACACCTAGGTTCGATGGTGACAGATTCGGTGTTTTGTTCCGTTCATCTCCTCGTCAATCCGATGTATTGCTGGTCAATGGGCCAATTACAAAGAAGTTCGCTGATAAAATCGTTCGTCTTTGGGAGCAAATGCCTGAACCGAAATACTGTATCGCTATGGGTGAATGCGCAATTTCTGGTGGCCCATATTTCCAATCGTACAATATCCTAGAAGGCGTCGACACGGTAATTCCAGTCGATGTATATATTCCAGGTTGCCCACCTCGTCCTGAGGCTTTAATCGATGGTTTTGGTTTACTTCGCGAAAAGATAATTCGTATTGGCGGTGCTCCAAGCACTGGCCGTGATAGTGAGAAGCCAGTTATTGTAGGGGAGGACTGAACATGGGAATGCGAGTAACCCTTGAACAAAGTAGTAGTGCAGCAGAATCCTGTGTTGCAGTTTTGAAGGAACGTTTCTCAGGCAGTGGCATCGAATCCACCGTTGAGCACCATTCAAATGCCTTCAAGATGCCATTCGTTAGAATTCATGCTACACCACAACATTGGTTAGCAGTTGCAAAATTCATGAAGTATGATCTATCTGTTAATTATTGTTCGATGGTAACGGGCACACACTTCCCAGATGGGCCTGCTGAAAGAGGCTGGGAAGTAGCATACCACATGATGCGGATGCCAGTTTCAAATGTAAAACCACACACCAATACAACGCATGTCGCTGAGAACTTAAGTGGTAGCGACATTCCCTTAGAGTTTGAAGTCCTTATCGCTCTTGAACAAGGAGATGAACCAACTGTTCCTTCTATCCAAAAAATTTGGGTTGGCGCTGATTGGAATGAAAAAGAAACATGGGACTTAGTAGGTATCAATTTCGAAGGCCATGAAAACATGCACCGCGTCCTCAATCCACACGATAGCCCAGAACAATTCCACCCGTTACAAAAGCAACACAAATTACGATATCACGGATATAATGAAATGTACGACGACCCTCAAGGGTTTGGCCGTAAACCAGCGGACGAGGGCCGCAACAAGTGAGGTGAATATCATGGCACAAATGTGGATTACAATGGGACCTCAACACCCGATGACGCACGGTCTTTGGACACTGCGGGTCAAAGTCGATGGCGAAACGATCGTCGATACCGATGCCGAACTTGGATACATCCATCGCGGTGTTGAGAAGATTTGCGAATCACGTGATTTTACTCAAATCACTCCTTATTGCGACCGTCTTTGCTACGTATCTGCAATGACTTGGGCAAACTCATACATCTATGCAGCAGAAGATTTGCTAGAGGCTGAAGTCCCTGAGAGGGCAGAATTCATACGATTAATATCTGCAGAATTACAACGTCTTGCTTCACACTTGATGTGGCTTGGCGCATTTGGACCGGACATTGGTTCTCTAACATTGATGACTTGGTGTATGCGTGATAGAGAAATGTTCTTGGATTTGCTACAAGAATTAGGTGGTTCAAGAATGCATTATAATTATCCTCGTATCGGTGGAGTCAAGCGAGATATTCCAATTGGTTTCGCTGACCGTATGATCGCTAAAATAAAATTATTCGAAAGAAGAATCGAAGAATACGAGATGCTACTCGATGAATCAACAATTTGGTTGGTGCGTTTACAAGGTGTTGGCTACACAAAGGCAGAAGATATGGTCGATGCAGGTGTGTCAGGACCAAATGTTCGCGCTGCTGGTGTAAATTATGACGTTCGCTGGGCTCATCCTTATTCTGTTTATGACCAAGTGGATTGGGAGCCGGCTGTTGAGAAACCAACTTCTGTCAAAGGAGCTGATTGCTATGACCGATATAGAGTTAGAATGGAAGAGATGCGCCAATCCAGTAAAATGATTCTAGATGCTATTGAGAAAATACCAGGTGGTAAAAATACCAACTACTCAACAGGGGATGAAATGATTTTGACAAAGGCTCCTACCAGAGCCCCTGAAGGAGCAACAGGCTTCTCTAACTACGAATGTACCCGTGGTGCATCGCAATTTTTCATCAAAGGAGGCGGCGAAGGTCGCGGTAAGAATCCGTATCGATTGTCAATTCGTTCTCCGATGTTCATAACAATTCCATTCGTAGCCGATACAATGATCGGTTATAAAATCGCAGACATACCTGCGATTATGGGTAGTTTCGACCCTTGTATTGGAGAGACGGACCGTTGAGGTGATTTGTGATGGAAGATATATACGACCTTCGTTCTTTTCTGTTCAACATATCTGATAAGATAGTTAACAAATTACTAACCGGAACTCCACTAGAAAGCCAAATCGGAACAATTTCCTTTGGCTTGGGGACTTTCGTAATCGTTAACGTTGTCTTTTTGATGCTATTCTTTTCCCAATTTGCAATTCTTTGGATTGAGAGAAAATGGTGTGCTCGTATGCAGGACCGCCGTGGTGCAACTACGGCACTTCGTTCCCTCTGGGTCGGTGAAAATGGTCAAACAGCAGGTGAATGGTGGAACATGCTTCCATTCGGAGCTGGCAAACCAGTTGGAATGTTAAACGGCTGGCTCAACAAAAATTTCGGCAATAGAGATGAACGCGCAATGGTAGATAGAGTCAACAATCGTTCATGGATGGGATTGCCAATTCTACCAGGATTCTTCCAAAATGTTGCTGATGGAATGAAATTCCTTCTCAAGGAACACATGGTGCCACAGCGAGCCGATAAATTGATTTTTGAGGTATCTCCGTTCCTTATCGTCTCAACAACACTACTTATTCTGGGACTTATTCCTCTCTCCAGTGGAATATATGCTACAAACCCTGAATTATCAATTTTGTATATTATTGCAATCTTCGGAATCGCACCAATAGGTGTATTTTTCGCAGGGTGGTCAAGTAATAACAAGTATACACTTATCGGTGGAATTCGTTCAGCGGCCCAACTTACTTCCTACGAGATACCACTTCTTCTCACTTTGCTGAGTGTAAGTATTCTTACTGGAACATTCAATATCATTGAAAGTATTAACTTCCAACATTCAGCAGGATCATGGAATATTTTCCTTATGCCTCTTGGAGGGGCGTTATTCCTCTTGACTATGATAGCGGAGGTTGAACGCGTTCCTTTCGACATGCCCGAAGCGGAAGCCGAACTTGTTGAAGGTTGGTGGACTGAGTATGGTGGAATGAGATTCGGTATGCTATTCATGGCAGAATATATTAGAACTTATGCTGCTTGTTTCCTCTTTGCACATTTCTTCTTAGGCGGATGGCATTTACCATTCCAAGGAACAATCGGTTCCATTGAGTTCCTTGGACTTGGCTCAATCTATCTATTGATTCCTGGTGCAGTTGTAACATTGGTAAAGGCTTGGCTTGTATTCCTAATAGTATTCGTAATGGCCCGTTTCGCTTTGGCTCGTATCCGAACAGACCAAATCTTAGAATTTGGCTGGAGAGTACTATTACCACTTTCAGTTCTCCAAGTCGTCTTGGCAGTAATTTACAGATTGTGGTTATTCGACCCAACTGCAGTATCTGATTCAGTTGCTGGTGGTATGGCATGGAATGCATTTGGTATTCCACACTTCGTTCCAATTGCAACTACTGTATTCTGGGTCGCATTATTCTTCTTGATGTTAAGGGATGAAGACAAAGATGCTAGCCCTGAAAGAATGTTCCATGTACAAACAATGCAGCCTGCGGGAAAGCACATCCCGGGGCAGGAGTGAGGTGATTAGATATGCCAATGCATCCAAGAGCACAACCAAATTTTAGAAACCTATTCTGGTACCCATTTAAGATTACACTGATCACCGCATTGCGGACCTTCCCGTTCATTGGTAAGAGGTGGGGTCACAAAATGGGAGCATATCACAATACTGAACATCCAGAGTTTTTGGATGACGCTACAAAGAATAGAATGGCCAGCAATGCTCATATCAATGATATTTCAAAGCAAAGATTTGCACCGGATAGAGTGACAACAGATTTGACACCAACTCTGTGGAAACCTCAAACAGTCCAGTACCCATATGAAAGACTTGAAGAAATAGAGCCTTGGCTTTTCAAGCCAGGTAATTACAATGGGCGTATCGGTATTATTTGGGAAACTTGTACTGCTTGTAAAATGTGTGTTACCGCCTGTCCAAACGATTGTCTTCATATGACTACAGAACTACGTGTTGATGTACTGGATGGTGCTGATGGGGAAGATGCAGGACTTGGTGCCGACCTTGAAGTCGGAGGTTATGCAGCTTTGGCAATTGCTCAAATTGATGAAGAATTGGAAACATTCAACCTTGCAACTGCTCACAGTGAAGCGCCTGAGCAGTGGAGGTTTGCAGAAGTTCTCGACCTTTCAGGAGATACTGCAACAGTTCGTTGGAATGATTCTGGTGAAGAATCCGATGTCAATACCTCGGAATTACGAACTGCAGATGAGCAAATCGTATCCGGTAGAATTGATTTGGGAAGATGTATGTTCTGTGGATTATGTGCTGAAGCATGTGGGTTTACTTCATTCTTTATGACTAACGAATATGATGGAATGTCTGGCTTTTCACGCCAAGACCTTTGGATGGATGCTAGTAGAACTCGCCTTCTACCAACTGTTCACCAAGAAGCGGTTGATGGTGAATTAGCAAAGAGAGCAAGCAAGGAACGCAATAAGCGTGAAAAGGCTGCTGCAAGGGCTGCAACTCAGGAGAGTGCTTGAATGGAAATTCAAATGATTGCAGAGTCGGCAGTATTCTTTCTGTTTGCAACTATCGTTATACTCGGTGCAGTTGGAATGATACTCGCGCAACGTGTTGCACATTCCATGCTTTCACTTATTTTCTGTTTCATGGCAGTTTCAGGAATCTTCATCCTAATGGGTGCAGAGTTTTTGGCAGCGATTCAAATTTTAGTTTATCTGGCAAGTGTCGGATTGGTGGTCTTATTCGCTATCATGTTGACAAGAAGGCAAATTTTAGAGGAGGATTTTGAATGAAGTTGATGTCATCCCTTACTAGAATTGGTCTCGTAGGACTTGGTTTTATTCTAATCAAAGTTGTATCAGATGCTTCAACTTGGCAATCACCAAAGAATCCGGATATGTATCCAACCAATGCTGGATTAGCATCGAGTCTATTCAACGAGTGGGCTCTTCCTCTGATGATACTTGGAGTTCTAATGGCTATCGCAATGATAGGCGCTGCGTATCTCGTTAGAGATGAGAGGAGAGAGAATCTGCTGTGGGAATTTAAAACAGATTCTGATGATGGAGGTGAAGAAGAATGATTGATCCAGCATGGGTTTCCGGGCTTTCTGCTATCTTGTTCATCATTGGACTGATAGGTGTTTTCACAAGAAAGAATGCCATCATCGTATTGATGTGTATTGAATTAATGCTCAATGCAGCAAATATGCAATTCGCAGCAGCTGCAGTTCACCATGGTGATGCAACCGGGTGGGTTTATGCCCTCTTCGCAATTGCAATCGCCGCTAGTGAAGTTGCTATCGGTTTAGCCATCTTCTTGGCTGTTTACGGAAAGCACGAAACGATAACTCTGGACGATATCAACGTCCTGAGTAACTGAGGTGGTATCATGTCTGGTTCAAGTAGTTCAGAAGTAGTTCACAGTTCAATGGCTGAGTATGCACCTCTGATCATTTTATTACCAATGCTGGCAATGCCAGTAATCTTATTCTTAGGTAAGATTTTCAATACAAATCCTACCTGGAAGAATACACTAAAAGAAGGCGGAATAATTGCCTTAGTAGCAATGGGTGCAGCATTATTCATTTCATTGGCTATCATCAAGGATTACCTTGGTAGTTTTTCAAACAACGGAGATATCTTCTCTTTAACATGGTTGAATACTGCAATTTGGGAAGGGGGAGCATCAACAACACCAATCTCTTTCGGTTTTGGAATTTACATCGATCACATCACTGTAATGTTACTATTTGTAGCAGCATTCCTTTGTTTCTTAATCAATATCTTTGCGATTGGATACATGAATACTGATGCGATTAATGATAACAGGAATCATCGTTTCTATGCAGAGTTCGTATTGTTTTGTGCTGCAATGCTCGGAATGGTACTTTCTGATTCATTCCTTGGGCTATTCATCTTCTGGGAGATAATGGGACTTTGTTCTTATTTGCTAATCGGCTTCTATTACGAACGCCCAAGTGCAGCATCGGCTGCAAAGAAAGCATTCATGACCACCCGTATTGGTGATGTATTCCTAATGATTGGACTCGTCATGCTTTGGGATTTATTTGGTTCATTAGATTATAGCATTGTCTTTGACCCAGCAAATATCGCATTAGTCAATCCTGGTTCTTTACAAATGGCCCTTGGAATGATGTTTATCGGTGCAATTGGTAAATCTGCACAATTCCCATTACATGTTTGGCTACCGGATGCTATGGAAGGACCAACACCTGTATCTGCTCTAATTCACGCAGCGACAATGGTCAATGCAGGATTGTACCTAGTCGCTCGTATGTTCCCATTCTTTGGTGCTGAATCTATGTCTGGTGAATTAATTGACCTAGCATTCATCATTGCGTCTATTGGTGGTATTACAGCGGTCATGGCTGCTGGAATTGCCTTTGTTCAAGATGATTTGAAGAAGGTACTAGCATATTCGACAATGAGTCAACTAGGCTATGTTTTCACCGGATTAGGTGTGGCTTTATGGCTTGCAAATTCTTTGGATTGGCATCACGACCCTGCGGCTCATACAATTGTAATCGTTGCATTCGGAGCAGCCTTATTCCATTTATTCAACCACGCAATGGCAAAAGGAATGCTGTTCATGGCAAGCGGTTCAGTAATTCACGAAGTACACCACGCGCACCACCACCTTCACCACGATGACCATGGTGGCGATGAGCACGACCACGATGACCACTTCGATGCCCAATCGATGAAGAATATGGGTGGTTTAGCGAGCAAGATGCCTATTACTGCAACAGCAATGTTAGTCGGTTCCGCATCGATTATGGGACTTCCTTTGATCGGAGGTTTCTGGTCTAAGGAAGGAATCATCGCTAATGCTTGGAGAGTTGCACTCGAAGACCCGAGATTCTTATTCCCTGCAGCCTGCGTATTACTAGGTGCAGGAATGACTGGATTTTACATGACAAGAATGTGGGTCAAAACTTTTGCAGGTAAGCCAAGTAATGAAGTTGCAGCACATGTAGGTCCAACAAATAGTTGGATTAAGACTCCTCTTTTCATCCTAACATTGGTGACATTGTCATCAGTACTATTGGCTGGAATGGGTTTCACACATTGGGCTCCAGATTCAGAATACAGTTTCCTATCAGACAAAGGTTTGGTAGATGGAATCCTGTATGAACTGGGACATGCTTTCGCAAACCCCGATGCATTCTTCTTCGTATTGACATATGTTGCCATCGCTCTTAGTGCAATCCTTGGACCATTTATGGCAATGTCATTATTTGGTGGCAAACTTGAGGAAGGCGAGGATTGCAAGCCTTGGTTCAAACCGGTAATATCACTCAACAACTGGGTCTACAACAAATATAACTGGGACAATACAGGAATAGCAACATCTGGTCTAGCAATCGCTTTGCAAAACAGATTGTATATCGACAAGTACTACGATTTGGCAATGGTCAAAATAGTCGCTGGATTTTCAAATAAGGCTGCTGAAGCCGATACAAAAATAATTGATGGTGCCGTTAAGCAAATTGAAGATAAATCACAAAAGATTTCAACTATAGTTCGCTCTCTAACAACCGGTTCAGCACGAGATTACATTCTTTGGGTGGCGATAGGAACCTTACTGATTTTCTTCTTCATATGGGGGGTGGCTTGATTGCAAGACCTAATTTCAATGCCTTTGGTCGGATTCCCGATTATAGCGAGCCTAATAATTATGGGAACTATCTCAAATGTGAGTGAAGAAGTCCGTGACAAGTTGGTCAATCCAATTAGATGGGCTATCTTGTTATTCTCTTTGGGATTACTTGGTTTGACCACAGCAATGTTCTACAACTACTTCGGAGATCTAAATGGGTTTGAAGGAATTGCATTCAATAGTTACGAGTTTACTGCTAGATATGCTTGGGTTGATTCATTGGGAATTTATTGGAGTGTTGGACTTGATGCCCTTTCCTTCCCTATGGTTTGGTTAACAACATTACTTCTTCCGATTACAATCATTGCAACTTGGAACGAAAAGAATGGAGCATACTATCACCCTCTAATTCTGTTAATGGGTGGAGCGTTAATCGGTGTCTTCGTTGCTCTAGACCTGTTCATGTTCTATGTATTCTGGGAGTTAACTCTAATTCCAATGTTTTTCTTAATCCTCAAGTGGGGTGGTGAAGACAGAAAGTATGCTGCTCAGAAATTCTTCATCTATACCTTTACAGCCTCTGTTGTAATGTTACTCGGTCTTGTAACTCTATACTTCCTACAAAATCCATTGGAACCATTGGCTTACTCGGGTACATTGACAGGACGTACATTTGATATTCCGGAACTTGTAAACCACGCACATCAAGCTAACAGTAATGGAAATTGGTTTTTGGGTGCTTCAATGCAGAAGATTATCTTCGCAATGTTAATGCTCGGATTCTTGGTTAAATTACCAGCGGTTCCTTTCCATACTTGGCTTCCAGATGCACACGTTCAAGCACCTACAGGCGGTTCAATGCTGCTTGCTGGTGTAATGCTAAAGATGGGTGCATATGGTATGTTTAGATTACCGATTGCACTATTCCCTCATGCTTTGGAATACTTCCAACTAGTATTGATGGCAATCGGTATGGTTTCACTGGTTTGGGGTTCAATAGTTTGTTTAGGTCAGACCAACCTCAAGAAGATGGTTGC
>DAJY01000121.1 GCA_002499015.1 Euryarchaeota archaeon UBA242 | reverse complement strand
TTTCACGGTCTCAAATGCTTGTGAATCTAAACTCCTTGAATCAGTGGGTAGTCACTAGTTATTCCCTTTGCACACACTATGCAACCTTTGCCAACCCTTTGTAACCAATGCTAAATCACTATGAAACTATAGTTTACGAGTGATATTACCCCTATACAGAAGAGTTGATGTACGTATTAACAAATTCAATTTGTTCATCATTCTCGGGCCCTATGGAAGGAATCAATTGTTTTAGAAACGAGATGGCGTCAGACGGCGACAACCCCTTTAATTGCCCCAATATGCAAGCAAGCACAGTTCCCGTGCGCCCAATACCAGCACTGCAGTGAACAACAATATTCATTCCTTGAGTCAAGTATTCAGTGATAGTTGAAATCAAATTATTCATTGCATTATAATCTGCAATACTTCTATCGATAATAGGGAAATTAATTATTTCAAACCCCATTTTATTCATCACCTCAATCTGATTCACTCCTGACTTCTCAATGAATTCGTCTTCAGAGGTTAATGATACGACCACATCAATACCAACATCCTTCCATGCAGGATAAACCCTGTCTACAAGATCATAACGGCCTTGGGGCATGGGGCTGCGATATAATTTCCCTTCAAGCACATTAGCTACGAAAGTCAAAGGGTTACCTTTTCCATGGCGCAAATTAATCATCCTCTAAGTTCATAACCCATCCAACTGTTCGCCCAATAGATGTTATTCGATAATGCTGTTTCCCTTCCTTAGAATGTTCAATCAATCTTATATTTTGCTTGCATTCTAATAAATTTTTTATTTGATTGCTCACTCTCGATTGTTGCATCTCATTATTTTGAGAAGCAGCTAATTCAACCAGGTTTCTTGATTGAAATGATTCTTGAACCTTGAATCTTGAGCGATCTTCACTATACCATTTTAGTGCTAGATTGAATATTTCTTTACTTCCTTTATGAGATTGTAACCACACTTTAGCTTGTAGAATGTCATCGAAAAGTGGAAGGGATTGGATTGGTTGATTGTTCGGATTGGGTTGGAAGTCGGTGGGGTGGCTACGGGAAATGTCAATACTTGTTGAGCCTAAGTAGCAGGATGTATTGATAAGACTTCCAGAAAGAGAAGTTAATCCAAAGAAATAGCCTAACGGAGTATCTTGAGTGATTAATACATGATATTCCATTTTTACGGTGGATTCAAGTTCCGCATTATCCTTCAATAGCATTGAAGAAAATGATTCGCCAAGAGAAAACGGATGTTCTGAACAATTTAGAGGTTTGACTTGGACATTACCATCTAGGACAAGTTCCTTTTCCAAATAACTACTCAAAAGTTGAGCATTCAGATTTGCATTGCCTTTCTTTGACCATGTGTGGCAAAGTATGAGTCTATCTGGAGATATTTGTTTAACAATCTCAGAAATTAGCAAAGGGCTCTCACCAAATAGCGGTATAACAACGGTTCTCACACCACCTTGATATATTTCATGTTATTTTACTATTATCATGAAATAAACTTAATATTAAACTTATTTACGCTATATTCCTTGAAATTAAATGTAATAACACCCAACAGTAGTTATCTATTACACCACCCTCCGAAGTTCATGGAGGGAGTTACAAACAACATCGCCATGCTAATTGGCTGGGAAAACATTGATTCTAAGAAGATGAGGATAAATAGCAATAATCACCATGTTGATTTTAAAATTCTACGAAATTATGCCAAATCGCTTGGTCGCGTAGCAATGTCTTTGGCAGTATCAGGATTTAATGATAAGGACGGCAAACTCGTCCATGCCATGCATAAGAACGGTATTGAACCTCGGTTTACTATGACTCAATATATTCCTTCAAATGACCCAGATCGTAAAAAGATCGTGAAAAATGCTGCAGAGATACATCTCACTGTAGAAGCATTAAAAATTGCATACGGCAATTCTTGCATTAATCAATTCATTATTGTTAGCGGAGATGGTGGTTTCATTCCATTAATAAGGCAACTAAAATGTTTAGGTAAAATAGTTCATCTTGTTAGTGCCGATAAAGAGTCCTGTAGTCGACAATTAAGAGCTGAAGTTGATTCAGTGAAGTATTACAATGATATCAAACAAGGAGAGGAATAAAGTTGGATGTTGGAATAATTGGCCTAGGCTCTGTAGGGAATGCAGTATTGAAAGGAATGGAAGCACACCATACTGTGGTGGGTTACGATATTGATGGGCGCGGCGAATGGGATACAATACTTCAGACCAATATAGTATTAGTTTGCGTTCCCACAGACTTATCCAAAAATCGTAAGAATCTGAATATGGGGCCAGTCCAAGAAGTTGCAACACGTCTTGACGAGAGTTCATACAAAGGACTTGTCATCTACAAAAGTACTCTCAATGTTGGCACTATGGAGAATTTAGTTGCCAGCCACCCAAAACTTCGCCTAGTATACATGCCAGAATTTTTACGCGAAAGGGATGCTGAGGCATGGTTTGCTAATCCTGATCGGTTAGTCGTTTCAGGATATGACGAAGATGTAGAAGAAGCCCTATCTCTGTTTGAGTGGGTCGATTCATCAGTTCCACGTATGCCCATGGAACACATGGAAGCAGAGATTGGAAAACTAGCTCACAACGCCTACATTGCCACTAAAGTGACATTCACTTGTGAAATTGAGCGGTTGTGTTTGCTGCATGACGTTTCACCACGCCCCGTGATGGAAACTGTCTGGCGCGATCGGCGCGTCCTAAATTCTGCACACCTAACACCGGGGCTGGGTGGATTCGATGGAAAGTGTATACCCAAAGATACGAGGGCTTTGGCATCAATAGATTATGATGAATCACACCCCGGTGGGTTATTACAGCATGTTCTCGAAATTGGGACAAAACGTAGAGTGGCTCGGGCGCACGATGTGGCTAAGCACGTAGCATGTCAACAGCCGAAAGGGAAATTATCAAAAGCCCTTGATTCAAAGGGAAATATAATCAGAAAAACCCTAAGTTTTACATTCTTTGCTTTATTTATTTCATTGTTTTTCATTGTTTTGGTATGGGGTATTCTCCCTCAACAAAATGATTCCCAACAATATAATTCTGAACATTATATTGTAGATTTGAATGATTCTTCATTTAACTTCAATGAACACGACTATTTGACATTCCTTTCTTTCAACTCTAGCAATAGAGATAATGAAACGACAAGATATGTGACTTGTTGGAGTAATTATGACTCATCTCACTCCTATGGCGGGGATGAATATTCGGATAAGTATGGATATTCTGAGGAACAAGAATGTGAATCATATACAAACTATCACCCTGTACTAGTTAACGAAAGCGGGAATTATTCATTTGCACTCGGTGAAAATGAAAGTTTTCTTGATGATTGTTTTCAAACTAATTGTTTGGTGGTTGGAAAGATAATAGAAGTAAATAATAAGCATTATTGGGTTAAAGTAACCGATTACCGCATCATAGGAGTGGAATAAATGTCTGCACTGATTAGCCCCTCTGTCATCGCACTTGTGACCACATTCAATAGAGCCAAATTGTTGAAAGCGCGTGCGCTTAAATCAATTAAAAATCAAACATCAAAAGTAGATTGTGTCGTGCTTGTAGATAATTCTGAATCTAAGTCTACTAGGGATAAAAACAAAGCACAATTTGATGATGATTTCCCCAAAGGCCAATACTTAGTAAATGAACAATCACCAAGTGCAGCGGGAACTTGGAATCATGGACTACAATGGATTGAGAATAATTATCCTAATTCATGGGTTGCAATAATTGATGATGATGATGAATGGTTGCCCAATCACATTGAAATTTGCAAGGCACAAATGGATGGTAATGATGCTGTGATCAGTGGAATTCGCACACTATTAGATGGCGTATTGATTGATGACCGCTTACCCTCTTCTCTCTCAATCGGTGATTTTATAGCAAAAAACCCGGGGTGGCAGGGTTCTAACACTTTTGCCCGCGTTTCAAAGTTATTTGAAGCGGGATGCTTTGATGAAGAGTTGCTGTGCACTCATGATAGGGATTTGGCAATCCGCTGCCTTAGTCTATCTGACTTCAAATATGCTCTAACTGGTGAAGTAACAATGTTGTATCACCTAGAGAAGGAAAGGGAATCCTTGACTATGACAAAGGGCCGAGGAAAGCATACAGGGTTGCTACAGTTTTATTGCAAACATAAGTCTAGAATGAATGCAAATGATGAAGGCAAATTTATTGATAGAGCAGTTAATTTGTTTGACATTGATGCTTTGTTGTTCACCATTACTGACACTTCTAATGATTACCCCGGTTTTCCACGTGCTCCTGTTGGTCGTAAATCGAAAGGAGAGATTGCCCTACGAAGAACTATTCATGGAATACGGAAGCGCTGGTGGAGAATGCGCACTAAACGTGGAATGACTCGTTTACTAGGACGCCAGTTCATCCGTACTAGAGAGAAAATTGAGATTGATCTAACTTATGCATGTAATCTGAAATGCCACGACTGCAACCGCTCATGCCGCCAGGCACCGGAAAATTCTGAACTATCCTTGGAACGAATTGCTGAATTCATCGACGATTCACTTAACAGAAAAATCGAGTGGAAGCGAATTCGGCTTCTGGGTGGAGAGCCTACGCTGCATTCGCAGTTTGAGGATGTACTCTATGAGTTTGCAAGATACAAAGCTGAATATCCAAAGTGTCGCATGGAAGTTGTATCGAATGGGCATGGTAGGCACGTGCAAAGAAAGTTACTGCACATCCCGCCTTTCTTCCACATCGAGAACACCATGAAGGCAAGTGATACCCAGCCATTTTTCTACTCATTCAACCTGGCTCCAAAGGATGAAACTCATCACCGCCATACAGATTTCACCAATGGATGTTCCAATATCGTAGAATGTGGTATTGGACTAACACCAACGGGATACTACCCATGTGCGATTGCTGGTGGCATCGATCGAGTGGCAGGATGGAATCTCGGCCGAACAAGCATTCCTGATGAAGAAGATGACATGCTCGACTTGTTGGAGAAATTCTGCGGCCAGTGCGGTCGTTTCGAATCTAGGAAATTCACAACTCCCGAGTTGATGCCAGTATACACGCCTGGCTTCATTTCTCAAAGCTGGGAGTCTCTTTACGATGAATGGGGGGCAAATCAATGACCTTGTCCGATAATAACGTTCAGAGATTCCTTTTTGGTGATTTATATGACTGCCAACTATCATGGAACAGTGATTTTGTTTTTGATGCACAAGTTATCGTCGTGATGCTGGTTCATGATAATGGAATAGAGGCGTCACGAGCTATCAAATCGGTCTTAGGTCAAACAGGAACAACTCGCTTTAGTCTGTTAATCGTAGACGACACTGATTCTGTAGAATGGAAGCTCCACTGTCAAGCATTACTTGCTGATAATCGCATAGTCTTAGCAACAGTTCCTTCATGTTCCGTAGCCCAAGCTCGAAATTTAGCGCTGCAGATTGTGAAATCGGAATTCTCAAAATCCAGTTGGGTCTCTAGATTAGATGCAGATGATGAACTTGCCCATCCTTGTGTGCTCGATGAAATCATTGCCGAGTTGGACCAATGTGCCGAAAATGTGTGTTGGGCGCTCGCAGGAAATACTCTTGAATCTGATGGCTTGGTATTGAATAGAACCAATCCTGCCGATGAATCTCTCCTGACACAGGAAGGTGTGCTTGCACGCCTTGAAGGCATGGCTGCTGGATTACCCGAAGCAGAATTGCCATCTTGTAATCTCTGGATCCGAACTGGATTTAAAGCAGTCTATCCTGATGTAGGCAGCGCAGAAGACCATTGGCTAGTGGCCAGTTTATTGCTTAATCAGAGAAATCAGGGTAAGGTTTTACTTGGGTTTGTTCATGCTAAGTACACTCTTTCAGGTGGTATTACCCAAGAAAATCGAGACAACGGAGCACATCATTACTCAAGAATAAATCTCTATGATTCAGCGATTTCGTGGGCTGGTATTCCACCCGAGAATAATTCAAAGGTTTGTCTTGGTTGGGGTTCGGAAGGAATTGTATGGCTTGAAAATGGTATTGTATCAAAGCAATTCTATAGTCTGATTCTAAATGACGAACATGTGGATTGGTTATGTTCAATTCATACTCCGCTGATGCCAAAAGCTGAATGGCTCAAGGAGAATGATATCTGGATTGCAAGGTATCCCTTCGAGAAGACTGCCAAAGTTGAGGACGTGTCACTTGCTCAAGTAAGTCGATTTATTGAGGAGTGCCTTTTGTCTGGTATTGTTTATCAAAATATTACTCGGAGCAATTTCAGATTGTTAGATGGAGACTTGTACCATGTCGATATTGGAAAGTGGATTGTACCCTTTGAACCACACTATTTCCGAGATATGTGTGCTCAATTGTACCTCATATTTGTACAGGGATGTAGTGATAATGTTCTGCGGAATTCAGTTCGGTCATTTCGAAATGATGTTGACAAAATGAGAGAGTTCGGGGGATTCGAACAATTCTACCATCGAGAAGTTCATAAGCATGTCTATCATCAAGGTGCATTCAAGAAGCCTCACAGGGATATTCAACCACCCAACCGAGTTCATGACAATGTCACTCTGATGGTGAAATCTTGCGCGATGGAAGCGGATCTGATTGAACGCCAATCTCACCACATTATCGAGCAGATTTGCCACTGGGACCAATTCAGTGAGCGAGTCCTCCTGCTCGACCCCAAAGAGGGTGAATTCCTTCGCCAATATACCTCGGGAAACCTTGGTAAATTGATGGACGTAGCGGAGAAGTTGGAAGTTGATGGAGTCTTCGACCGTGTTTTGATATCACCTTATGGCGACCACGAAGAAGAGGTCACCACACTCTACCAACGATGGTTCGATGTAAAGTCTGACGAGACTCACAATGGCGAAGGAGTTCCTGTATTCCCTCAGCTGTGGGGATTTGAACAGGTGAAAACTAGGTATCTATTGCAAATGGATGCGGATGTGATGATTGCCCGAAACGAGGATGATGATGTCATCACTCAGATGCTCGGTGCATTGGATATGGATTCGGTCTTCGGTGTCGGATTCAACATCCCACAACCAAGGAGTGGTGAGTTCAAGTCGTACAACGGAAAGTTCGTTCCAGAGGTTCGATTCGGGCTGTTTGACCTCGCGAGGGTGTTTGAACAACGTCCATTCCCTAATTCCCTAATCGATGGTAAATTGAAACTCAGTTGGTATCGTTCCATCGAGGCCTTCCAAGACAGTGGTGAATGGCGTTGCCTTAGAGGGGGCGATCCTCGTTCGGTTTACATTCATCCACCGAATGTACTCAAGCAGGACCTCGAATACTACGATCGTACTCTCGACCTGACGGAGCAGGGGAAAATCCCTGATTCACAACGTGGAGAATGGGACTTGATTTCACAAAAGCAGGATTGGATATATCCTTCACGATCAGAGAATCTAATTTTCACAATTAGACTTTCGAATCCTAAACCGCATTGGGCAAGAGCAGTGTTGCGCAGTTTGGTGATCCAAACCGATCAGAATTGGGGTGCAGTCATTTTCGATGATTCATCTTCACCAAGCAAGCAACAGTGGTTGCTTGAATTAGTCAAGGAATTCGGTGGCCGCTTCACTCTTGTTCGCAGAAGATTCGCACCAATCAATGAGGAATTCGTCGAGCGCTCACTCCAAGAGATATGTACAGCTGACAATCCGATGATCATTCCATTCAGCGAGAAGGAAATTCTGTTCGACGAGGATACTGTTTACTACATCAACAAGCGGTTGGATATTAATCATCACCAAATTATCACGCCAATCTACATGGCCCGATATCCGCTCGGTCTTTCCAATAATCAATCCGAATTGGAGATTGATGAGTTCAACATCATTTGTTCAGCGAGAGGCAATCGTCTCCACGGAACCAGTAAAGTGGAAGAATTGGTTCTTCATCAATTTGTATTCTACAACGCCGACATGACACACGATGTCTACGGTGAAGAACCGCTACGTCCGACGACCTACATCCCGAACATGAAGAAACTCGAAATCGACATCACTTACATCTGCAATCTCACTTGCGCCGGATGCAGTCGCTCAAGTGCACAGGCTCCAAGTGGCCAGCATATGTCAATCGACACGGTCCGTCAATTCCTCGATGAGAGTGGGGAGAGGGGCATCAAATGGGAAGCATTACATATTCTAGGCGGAGAACCCACGATGCACCCAAATTTCGTTGAAATCGTCACTATGCTCGATGATTGGTTCATGGAGCATAGTCCAAACACAGATCTGAAGGTGATTACGAATGGTGTCAGCAAGAAGACCCAGAAAAACCTCATGAGCATTCCCGAGAGGTGGCGGTATGACAACTCTTTCAAGTTCGATCGAGAAAGAGATACGAGCCACTTCGAGCCATTCAACTTAGCACCCATTGACTTGCCTCAATGGCGAGGTGAAGACTTCACTAAGGGGTGTTACATCACACAGGATTCGGGTATTGGCCTCACACCGTATGGTTACTTCCATTGTGCAATCGCTGGTGGAATCGAACGCATTGTGAACCTTGGACATGGATTCAAAGAGATGCCCGAGCATCCATGGCAATTCCTTGAGATGATGAAGGATTACTGCCGGTTTTGTGGCCACTATCTAAGTGATACATTCATGGAACGTTCTGAGAGAATAGGTCTAGATGTATCGCCTGAAACAGTCAGTGAATCTTGGAAACTAGCGTACGATGAATGGAAGGTGGAAGGAGATGCATGAAATTGTGCAGAAAACCTACTTGGTCACGGGTGGCGACGGATTCATCGGGCAACATTTGGTGGCCAAGCTGGTTGCAACTGGACACGACATAATCGTCGTTGACAATCACATCACCAGTATGCCTTCAGAGGATACCCCAGGAGTCAAAGTTCTCCAAGCCAATATTGAACAACTTAATTTGTCACAACTACCCAAAATCGATGGAATCTTCCATCTTGCATCCATCGCAGCGCCTAGATTATTCAGAGAACATCCAATGTCAGTCATTCGACCAAATATTCATGGTACCGAAAGAATGGTTCAATTAGCGGAGTTGAACTCTTGCCGATTAATCTATACTTCTTCAAGCGAGACCTATGGCAACGCTGGAGACTCAATCTCGTCCAAGAAAATGGCTGAAGACCATACGTCGGCCCATCTCCTTCTATCCGACAAAAGCCCCTACAGCTCAGCCAAAGTGATGGGAGAAGAAATCATCCGTTCTGCAAAGGAGCGGGGTGTGGATTCAACTGCAATTCGATTGTTCAATGTCTATGGCGAGAATATGGATCCAACTTTACAAGGGCGAGGAAGAGTGATTCCTAATTTCTTGAATGCTCTACAGCAGGGGTTGGCGATACCGGTCGAGGGCGATGGTTCCCAATCTAGGACTTTCACCTGGATTGGAGATGTCATTGAAGGGCTGGTACAATTGATGCAACATCACCGCGAATTACCACTTGTCATGAACATGGGTTCAGAAGAGACTATCACGATTTTGGATTTAGCTAAGATGATGGCGACAGTAATCGATATTGACCCAATCATCGAATTTGCTGACAGGTTGTCTGGTGATCCAGATTGGCGTTGCCCCGACTGTTCATTGTTACGCCAAACCATTGGTTGGTCACCGCAAACATCCATTGAAGAGGGGTTACGGATACTGATATCGGAAAACCTGATACGTCACCCACTGATTTAAGTGGCATAAACCAGAGGTTATCCATTGAACTGTAAAGAAAAATACAGAGGGTTCTCTAATCTTTCAGCACTGAAGAGGTACTCTATCACTCTGGTTTCGTCAGAACATCCATTCAAGCACCTTGCAATTCAA
>DAJY01000088.1 GCA_002499015.1 Euryarchaeota archaeon UBA242 | reverse complement strand
AGTTTGCCGAGAACTGACTTCTGGGAAAATGTCAAAAAATTACTTTCTGATATTGATTTGGACATTCAGGATATGCTAAGGGTGGGTGCAACGGGTATTCGCTTGCAAAACCTTCAGAAAAGACAAGCAAATATTCGGCGCATTGCAAGCGATTTAGCGCGTAAGAGAATGGTTGCAATGATGCAGCACGCAGCTAGTCAATCGATGAGAGCCACTGCAAATACTGCTAAGAACCAAGAATTACCATCACTTGATTGGCATCGTCACGATCCTGAAGAGAAGGCTTTCTATCATTCATTACAAATTCAAATAGACCGTTTTAAAATGGGAGTTGACTGGAATGGAATGCAGAATGGTATCGCTGGAGAAGGCGGAATGAGCCAAGTTCGTCATGCACCTGGAACCATGCAATTAGATTCTTTCTCTAACAAGAGTTTGACCGGCAACCCCCCTCCGGCTTTGGCTTTTGAAGATGATAAACCTGAAAAAATTGAGTTTACGGAGATTGATGAGGAAGATCGTTTTATCGATACTGAATGGCCTGACTTAGATGAGCACATTCATGCTGATTTAGATAGTAATGAAAGGATTCAAGAAACAATTACTAGCACCCCTGATGAAGATGAAGATATGTCTGACTTCATGGAAAAAATGGTCAGTCAAGTACGTCATGCAGCAGCGATGGAACTGGCACCTAATTCTAAGGCTAGTGAAATAATTTTAGAAGATACGATTGTAACCCAAGAAGTTGAGACTGAAGAGTTAATTCGAGTTAGAATCGTGGAGTCGTTGCCTGAAGCAATAATTAACGCCACAGGTGAAGAAGTCACTTTGGAAGTGGGTGATGTTCACTTCCTAGATTCACTAACAGCAGAAATGTTGGTCGATGGTGGATTCGCAAAGATTGCTGCTCTGTGAATCTCAAATTACTAGCCTTACGGCCAATGGATTATTGACAATTATTAACACTTCAGTTAACTGCGCGCATTGAAAGTTCAATGCTTACAGTATCTGGGATTTGGATACGAGCTACTGCACGAAGGGCATTTTCGTCCTTACCAGTGGCAATGTCCATCTCAAGAAGACGCTTGTGAATTCTCAGTTCCCAGTGATCGTATGTCTCACTGCCTTCACCGGATGGTGCCTTACGAACTGGTACTACTAAACGGCGTGTAGGTAGTGGGATTGGTCCACGTAGTGAAATACCACCTGTTTCACAAATGTTCTTGATTTGTGCTGCGACTAAATCAATGTCAGAATGGTTCTCACCGGTTAATTTGATAATTGTTACTGCTGCCATTTCAATTCCTCCAAAGTATCAGATGAACTCAATTAAATTCACTTCTTCTCAATCTTTAGACAAACACCAGCGGCAACTGTCTTACCCATGTCACGAATAGCGAAGCGGGCAAGTTGCGGGAAGTCTTCTAATTGCTCAATTGCAAAAGGCTTGGTAGGCTGGAAGCGAATCATTGCTTGGTCTCCAGTCTTTAGGAAAGAAGGATTTGCTTCCTTTCCTTTCTTGTTGGTCTTTTCTAGAAGATCCAAGAAGCGAATAGCAACTTGAGCAGTGTGAGCGTGGAATACAGGAGTGTATCCTACTGAAACTGCCTTTGGAATACCCATAATACTAATCTGTCCAACGAATGTTTCGTCATGACGAACGAATGTAGGTGCGGAGTCTGTGTATCCTGCAACGTCTCCACGGCGGATGTCAACAGCTGCTAGGCCACGAACGTTGAATCCAACGTTGTCACCAGGCTCTGCCTTCTGGACCATTGTGTGATGCATCTCAATCGACTTGACTTCAGCAGACTTTTGTGATGGATTGAAGACAACAGTCTTTCCAACGTTTAGAGTTCCTGTTTCGATCTTTCCTACTGGGACAGTTCCGATACCTGAAATCTTGTATACATCTTGAATCGGCAAGCGAAGTGCTTTGTCAACTGGCTTAGGAGGCATTGTAACCTTGTCAATAGCCTCGAACAGTGTAGGTCCATTGTACCAAGGGCACTTATCGGACTTGTTGTAGACATTGTCTCCGTTTAGAGAAGATGCTGGAATCATTGGAATGTCATCTGGCTTGTATCCTGCTTGCTTTAGTAGAGTACTAACTTCTGCACATGCTGCCTTATACTTGTCTTCAGACCAGTCAACACCAGAGATATCCATCTTGTTAACGTGGACGATGAGTTGTGAAACACCAAGTACACGAGCAAGGAAAGCGTGTTCCTTGGTTTGTGCGTTGACACCATCATTTGCTGCACATAGTAGAACTGCTGCGTCAGCTTGTGAAGCACCAGTAATCATGTTCTTTACGAAATCGCGGTGACCTGGAGCGTCAATAACAGTCCAGTAATAGTTAGGTGTGAAAAATTCCTTGTGAGCAACGTCGATGGTGATACCACGTTCGCGCTCTTCCTTTAGTCCGTCCATAACGTATGCAAGACCGAATCCAGCCTTACCAGATTCTGCAGCAAGTTTTTCGTTCTTTTCAACTTCGTGGGTTCCGATGTGTCCGGAGTCCAAAAGTAGGCGTCCAACAGTAGTGGACTTTCCGTGGTCTACGTGTCCGATAAACACGATATTCAAGTGTGACTTGCTTCTATCTTCCCATTGAGATCCCATATTGATAACTCCTTAGCGAGTCAGCCGACAAGAAACCCCTATTTGAAGACCGCGACGGTTTTTATCTAACTTAATGTAAATAATAATCGATCTAATCGGGCCACTAGGAGCATGAGAATTCAAAATAATGGGTGAAATAATCTCAAATGGCTCAATTCCCCAACATTAGCGAGAGCGGTTATTACGGCCGATTATTCGGCTCCATGAATAGTTCCATCATCGCCAATACGATACATCCGAATTGTACTAGTTACTCCCCTCATCGCAAGAGGGCTTCCTGAAATTGCTACTACACGATCTCCTAAGTTGAGCCTTCCATCCGCTAAGAGCGCTGAGACTGCTGCCTGCATCGTATCCGAGCCGCGTTGATGTTCTTTGATAATTATACTATCAACGCCCGGTAATAATTGGACTCTCCGGGCCGCCCTAATTCTATCACTGACCGCAGTAATTGGAATCCCGGGTTGGTGTCCCGCAACTAATCTCGGCGCATTTCCATGCTCAGTAGCAACAACAAGTCTTACCGCATTACTAGTTTTTGCCAATTCAACACCTGCATATGCAACTGCTCTTGTTGCTTTGTATCTTACCAATTCACTTGGACTAGCACCTGCTGAGTCCAATCCTTGTTCGGTTGCAATAGCAATTTTCGCCATCGTCTCAACCGATAGTAGCGGATAGTTTCCAGAGGCGGTTTCACCGGAGAGCATTACACCAGTAGCACCAAAACGAATCGCATTAGAAATATCACTCACTTCAGCCCTTGTAGGCCGCGAATTCAGAATCATTGAATCTAGCATTTGTGTTGCAACAATCACCGGCATACCTCTTTGCAATGCGCCATCGATGATGCTTTGTTGGGCCAACGGAACTTGTTCTAGTGGAATTTCTACTCCTAAATCGCCCCTTGCTACCATCACACCATCAGCCATATCTAGAATCTCTTCTAGATTCTCTAAAGCGGCTGGGTGCTCTATTTTAGCAATGATAGGGACATGTTGTCCAGCCTTTTTTATCGCCTCTCTAGCCGGTAGTAAATCTGCAGCAGTACGAACGTAGCTGACTGCAATATAATCTGCACCATTTTGGAGTGCATGTTCTAATGCAAGTTTATCATGTGGGCCAATCGCTGGCAAATCCACCATTGTACCTGGAACATTGATACCTTTCCTTGCACTCACCGGACCACCATCATCAACAACGCATTTCACAATACTAGCCGATTTACCTTTGGTCTGCGTAACAACCAATCTGATCAGACCGTCAGCGATAAGAACTGGATCGTTTACATTTAATTCTAAACTAAGACCTGCATATTCTACTGGTAACTTTGCAGCACTCGCGTCATCCATCTTAGCCACACCACAATGAAGTTCTACAGATTGTCCCTTGACCAATAGAATTACGCCAGGAAAAACCCCTAGCCTCAGTTTAGGTCCTGGTAAATCTGCAAG
>DAJY01000030.1:3604-8927 GCA_002499015.1 Euryarchaeota archaeon UBA242 | reverse complement strand
ATTCATCAGCGTGCAGTGCATGTGGATTTTCATTCTGATTAGTGTGAAGTTGGCCTAAGGCCACCTTGTAACAAACTCATAATAGAGTTCATAGTGGTAATTGCCACTGAGGCCAGTCTGAATTATTTGCTCCAGAACTGACCATTACAATCACTTGACGTTCTATTGAAGATAATACATCGGCTAATGGACGAGTAGTACTTGGTGGAATAACACCATCTCTGAGATCTACAACTAACCAAGCTTTAGGATATTGTCCACACCAAGCAATTAATTCTGCCTCAATACCTTGTGGTGGAACTCCTTGACGCACACTTGCAAGAAATTCCCAGCCGTGGGTACAGCGTCTTTCCGAATCAGTCCAAAGAAAAACTCTAGGAACGATTGATAATTTATCGAGTTGTTCGATTAGATTCAATTCAGTCGCATAAACTGGTTGGTTTGGCATTGGCATTGGAAGAGAATGTTGCCATGAGTCATCAACATCTAATGGTTCTGTACGGCGCATCATATTCCCTCTTACCTATACCTCCAACTCCACCCATAAAAGTTCTATTACTCTCTGCATTAACAAATCGCGGTGGCAATCAATACACCAGTAAATTCTTAATTTAAGGTATAATTAATGCTAACCTTCATGCCCTTTATGCTACGCCCACCAAATATGTCAGGTAATTCTAGCCCAGCACCACCATCCCCACCGGGTGGCTCAATGGGAATTATGTTAGTCGTAATGATTGGAATGACATTACTTATCTTAAACCCAAACATAAGGATTTCACTAGGAGAGATGGCGGACCCGATTCTCTCCCCAATACTCCCAGAACAGTCCTATTTCGTCATCACGGTATTAATTCTAGGAACATTTTCTATGACCATAAATACTGTTCTTCGTAACTTTTTCATGGACCCAATGGCCCAAGCTCATATCGGACACCGACAAGGTCAAGTTCGAAAGATGATGAACGATGCAAGAATGTCTCGAGACCCTATCTTACAAGAAAAATCAACAATCTTACAGCAACAAATGATGCCTGAACAAATGAAGATACAAATGGGAGCGATGAAACCAATGATGTTTACAATGATTTTCATCATAGGTATTTTTGCTTGGCTTACATCTTCTGTTGAGCAATTTAGAGTTGATTATGTTTCACTTCCATGGACACCTGAGTGGAATTTATTAGACGACAAATTCCTATTTTTCCCTGCATGGATTTGCACATACATTTGCATGAGTGCTCCTTTGGGAAGAGTTGTAGACCGTCATATCAAATTGTTTAGATATAGAAACCACCCACTAATCAATGCTGGAGAGATGATAAAAGAGCCACTTTTACACTTAGTTGCTACCAAACCTGCTGAAAAGTTAGAACAAGCAAGGAAAAGACAGCAACGCTCACAACGCAAAGGTGGCCCAAGAAAACAAAGTAATGTTGAATCTACCTCGGAAAAGAAACAGCAAGATAATTCTGCGGAACCGTGGGGCCAAAAAACTGAATGCCCAGATTGTGGAAGTAATGCCTTTACAAAAGATGGACCAAGAACAAAAAGATGTAATATCTGCTTGACCGAGTGGGTGTGAAATATGGTCAAGATCACCGTCTCTGGTCATCCCGGAAGCGGTACTAGCACCCTTGTCAGTAAACTGGTTCAATCCTACAACTGGACTTCTCTCAACGGAGGAGATGTGTTTCGTTCAGAAGCAAAGAAACGTGGTATGACACTCGCTGATTTTGCTGAATTATGCAAAGCAGATTTACAAGTGGACAAGGAACTAGATGAACTACTAAAGGAAAAAATGTCTGGAAATGATTCATTTGACATCATTGAATCTAGGTTATCGGGTTGGTGGGCGCACCTTTTGAATATTGATTGTGTTAGACTTTGGGTTGATGTAAATGACGAAGTAAGAGCCCAAAGAGTAGTTGCTAGAGAGGGTGGCACTGTTATTCAAGCGATTGAAGCAAATGCCAAACGCTCCGCAGTAGATGCTGAGCGCTTTTCAAAATTATACAACATCCAGCCACAAGACCGCGAGGCATACACCCATGTACTCGATGCCAGTGAGATGAGCATTGACGAAGTGCTTTCAGCCGTTGTCAAGATTTTGGAGGATTTTAAATGAGCCGAATTATACTAGATTCCGAAGCAAAAACCGATGATGATATCGGTAAAATCCCAGACATGCGTACAGTTGAAGAAAGACTTGAATCTGGATTTATTCTTCTTGACAAAGCTGCAGGTCCATCCTCTCACCAAGTTGCATCTTGGGCTAGAAATATGTTCGGATTAGAGCGCTTAGGCCATGGTGGAACTCTAGATCCATTCGCAACCGGAGTCTTGCCTTTAATGGCTGGAAAATCAATGAAACTAACCAAGAAAATCTTGACTCATGATAAGACATATATCTGCGTATTCCGCTTTGCTTCAGAACCTGATAGCAAAATGTTGAAACAAGTTATGTCAAACATGACTGGAAGAGTTTTCAATGTACCACCTGAAATTTCTGCAGTCAAAATACAAGTACGAAGCCGTCGTATCTTCAAATTTGAAAAACTAGATTTCAAGAATAATCAAATGGTAGCAAGAGTTGAATGTGAAGCTGGAACATACATTAGAACAATGGCTCGGGACATGGGACTTTTATTGAACATGAAGGTTGAATTAAAAGAATTAAGAAGAGAGGCTTCCGGGATTTTTACTCTTGATGATTGTGTAACTCTACAACAATTAGCCGATGCGTATTGGCTTTGGAAGGAATTGTCTCAACCTGAGGCACTGTTGAGAATAATCCATCCTATTGAGAAACTACTTCTCGATTATCCGAGTGTCACCGTGAAGGATAGTGCTGCTGCTGCTTTATCACATGGCGCACCATTGCTAAGACCTGGAATAGTAAGTATCGACCCTGCTATCGATGAGGGGAGAGATATTGTTGTCAACACAATGAAAGGAGAAACTGTTGGTATTGTCAACATGATTGTCACAAGTGATTCTGTAAAGGATATGGAAAGTGGAGAAATAGCTAGACCTAGCATGGTTCTCCTCGATCAAGATCTATATCCAAGAAGATGGAAAAAGTCCGAATAAGATTTCACTTATGCCAAATATCCAATAATGGATATTGACTTTTTGTGAAACTCAAGCTTCGAAATATTCTTCGTAAATATATTCATCAGTTTCAATTCTTATCTTTAGTTCAGACATAATGGTTTACAACCTACTTTGTCACCTAAGTGAACGGCCCCCCAGCCTCAAAGCAATCTTGTCTGACACGGTTTGCCTATCAAGTTTGAGGGTGTTTTTACCGTTATACGACAAGTGATATTTGAAATCACTATGATTTCGATTAAGCAAAATCACTCGATTTTTCTTATTTTTGAAGGAGCCAAGAAAGCAAATAATCCGATTATGGCAATAAGAGATGCAATCGCTAGAGTAGTCATTGCGGTTGAAGACATTTGCAAACCACTACTAACAGGTTGTTGTTTTATTTCTTCTTCAATAGTAACAATGATTTCTGCTTGATTATTATCTTCAGCAACCTCATCAATCTCTAATCCTCTATCGACCACGGCTGATATCACTACTACACCATCTCCCTCAGGAACAATCCATTCACAGGTCACTACACCCAATTCACCCGGTTGAAGGAATGATATCGGTTGCGCAATAGCAATTAATACATTATCTGCATCACAACGAACAGAAATCAAATTAGCGTTTGTTCGCCCGATATTTCTAACGTAAATACGGACATCAACAATATCACCTTCCCTAATCGTTTCATCGCCTATATCTATTGACTCTATTATCAAATCTGGTAATGCTAAAACTTCTAGATCAAGTACTCTTTCAGAGCATGAAGTGGTATCACAAACAGAAATCAAGACCGAATGATATCCAGGGTTAGGAGCGGTTATTTCGATAATCCCTTGCTGTAAATTAACGGTAGCCCAACTACGATTAGTAAAAGCGGTCAAGGATGAAGAATCAGTATCGTGGTATAACAATTCAACTTGAGTCAAAATCTCATGCTCCACTGGAACTAGAGATGGAAACTCATTAATTACAGGTACATCGTCTACTGACTCGATTATGATGGTGAATGTTTCACTCCAGATATTTCCCGCCACATCGATTACTGTAGTGGTAACAACAGCTTGACCTGATTGGTCATTTACCAGTGCTAAACGAATATCTCCTTGAGTTAAATCAACAGTAACTATATCCGGATTTGTGTTAACAATATCTATTTGTAAATCATCCAATGCAGTTCTATCATCTGTGCAGCGGTTGGTAAATGGTAAAATAATTCCACCACTATCCTCGGTCAGGGTTTGGTCTCCAACTGCGATACAAACTGGGTCTTCATCCCACTCCAACTCATATCCTCCAGTGATTACAACTGAATTAATCTCAACTATTGTTGTACTAACGCTACCATCCGAATCCCAGTTAAACCAAGATTTAATTTCAACTTCTACAGATGTATCGCCCGCTGACATGTATTTACCAATCGGGAAACTTAATGAAAAAGAACCTGTTACTATTGGTTCATTAGAAACTACTTCGCCTCCAACATAAATCAACCATCTAGTATACTGAGTATTGAATCCATCTACATCGCCAATAATATTTCCACTGATACTAATTGATGGATCGTTGATATCGATTGAAACTGAAGTAATACAAGATGTAATTGTGCTCAATTTTATACTTACAAATGCGATGTCTGGGAGTAAAGTATTTTCATTGATTACTGTGAAATTCGTGAAAGTACTACCATCGCTAGAAGATGCGTATTCAAGTATAACATCATCCAGTGACTCATTCATCAACTGATAATGAACACGGCCAATTGTTTGAGAAGGCGGTGTTTCAAACGGATCACTGGTCCAACTTCCACTAGTTCCTTCGATACTCGTCTCTAATCCACAAGAAGAATATGCAATGTTTTCAAATGTGCCTGAGGTCAAATCAAGAGAACTAATTGGCATCTCAAAACCTGAAAATGTAGAACTTGCATGGCCAACTTCACCACCATACCAAGGTGAGCGGTATTCTATTCGCAATCCTACCGCATCGACGTTCAATTGGCTATCGTCTGTAGTTCCGGCAGAAACATAATCTAAAGTAACCGATAGTGAAGATAAATTTAGCCAACTATAATTGCCTCCATCGCCAAGGAGATAGGTCCATGCAGTATTATTAATGAAATCTAAATCTCCAGTTGTGTGAGCAAATGTCTTAATTAAATCAATTTCACCATCATATTCGGTAGAGATTCGGACTGAATCTTGGTAAAGTGCCTGTGGAA
>DAJY01000030.1:0-3460 GCA_002499015.1 Euryarchaeota archaeon UBA242 | reverse complement strand
TCTGTATTCATTGGCCTCTGGTGAATGAATGATAATTTGTTATCTGCGACCATCGTATCAGTATATGTTGCAGGGTTAGTGGAATAGGTTAGAGTATCATCCACTGCCCATTCAGTGGAATCCGAAAAATCACCAGATGGAAATAAATCTACAGCATGAGCATCGTGAATTGTTCTTGCTGCGACGCCATTATATGGTGCCATTAGCAATAATCCAAGTACTGTTAGGACCAAGAGTGCTGGCTTTAGACCGCTTCGCATATCTTACCCACAATAGCGAACGCACTTGAGCATAGGGGTTGACCGATTCACTGCAAGCCACAAAATGAATGAAGATGAGAGGGCGGATTGTTGAAATACCACGCTCTTGACGGCAGGCTACTCTTGGCTGTGGTGGTGTAGGGGTTAGCACGGCAGATTGTGGTTCTGCCAGCCCGAGTTCAATTCTCGGCCACGGCCCTCTTAATTCCAATTAGTGACCACTATAGTATTTTCAAGCCGATTCACAAATCTGAAGGCCTGATATGATGACCCATTCTTTGTCCCTTTGTTTGTAAATAATCGCGATTGTGTTCTCCAACTCCTACGATTAATGGAACCATTTCAATTACGTTGATTTGGTGAGAGCGAAGTTGCTCCACCTTGTTTGGATTATTCGTTAGCAAACTCACTTCGCTAATACCTAAAACTGAGAGCATGATTGAAGCAATTGAATAATCCCTGCCATCTATCGGTAATCCTAACATCAAATTAGCATCCAATGTATCAGCACCTTGATCTTGCAAGTGGTATGCTTGTATCTTTGCATGGAGGCCAATTCCTCTACCTTCTTGTCTAAGATATAGCAAACAGCCCCACCCGCGTTCAGAGATTGCAAGTAATGCTGCTTGTAATTGGGGTCCGCAATCGCAACGGATACTACCAAATGCGTCACCTGTAAGGCATTCTGAATGAACTCTAATCAATACTGGGTCTGGCCCGTTCATATCCCCCAAGGTCAGTGCAACGTGATCTAAACCAGTGCTTTCCTCATGGAATACTCTTATCAAAAACTCTCCGTATTCAGTAGGTAATTTTGCCTCACTCGGGACATCATTACTCTCGATTAAGGTTATTGAACCATTATCATCTTTTAAGTTCATTGTTTCACCTCAATTAAGAATTTATACTCACCTGCATCCTTTTCTATAGATAATAAAGTATGACTTGAGCGCATCATAAGAAGAGGGATATCATGGTAGGTTTCTGGATCGTCAGTCAATACTTCCAAGATTTCTCCATTTCTCATTTGCCGTAATGCTTTTTTGGCTTCTGCAACTGGAATGGGACAATGAAAACCGATGACATTAAGTCTATGCGTAGGTTTATTTTGCGCATCAACGCCAACCTGTAAGACTTCCTCCACATTACTCCGATATCACTTCATGTTTTCAACGCATCCATTGAATGAAATTACAATAATTGTAAATTAATTAGTTTAATGTTCAAACCTCACTTTGATGTGTAATGAGTGTTTGACTTGATTTATGGGAAGCACAGCGACCCCACCTAAGGACCTCTCTTGGAAAGAGGTTGCTCAATTGGGATTAGTATATGCTAAAATCCCTATCGCTCTATTAATAGTTGAAGCTTTTTACTGGTTTTTAACAATGCCAACAGATACTCTAGTGCCTCTTCAAGTAAGTGAAGCGTGGCTATGGAATGAAATCGGAAATGCGTTGTTCGGTGCTGGCTCACACACACTTTCAACAAATAACGGTTGGCTAACTCGTATTGAATTTAATCATCCAAGTTTCCCAGGTGCAATGAATACTGTATCACTTTATGTTTCAGATGAATGTGCTGGAGTTCATGAAATGATTTTCATTTCGACTTTAGTGGTAATGACAGATGGCGTTTCTCAGAAACTAAAAATAAAAGCCATCGTAGTGATGTGTACATTGGTATACATATTGAATTTAGCACGATTAGTTGTTTTTTATCCGATCGCATTAGAAGATTGCTTGGCAAACCCTGACCAAGCATCTTGCCTATACGGTATGTGGAGTTTCCACACCGCCGTCTATGAATGGGGGTTCTTGCTAGTTTTGATCTCAATGTGGGTACTTTGGTTTTGGAAGGTCGGTGGTCCTTCAAGAGCAATGGATAAGAGTCTGGCTGGTGCCGACAAATGGAGAATTATTATTAGAAAGAAATGGAATTACAAGCACATCGTTGCAATTGTTTTAGCAGTTATATTCATTATTTCAGCTGCCTACAATGTAACTTCCAATGAAGAAGCAATGAGTGCAAAAGAAACATTGGACGATTGTGAATTATGGAATTCGATTAGCGCACAATGCGGTAATGCAAGGAATAGATGGGATGACGCAATTGGTTATGCTTGGTCTCTCGCTGCACTGGCAATGGTTGTTGCTGCAATGACTACATTTACAATTGAAAAGCCAAATAGCGATGGGAAATGGCCATCAGAGGTTGAAAGACTGGCTAAGGAACAAGATCGGCTAGAATTACTCAAAGAACAAGAATTAGAGTCTGTAATCCTAGAACAAAAAAGGAAAAAAGCGCTTAAGAAATCTGGTTCTTGGAAAAAACGCCGTAGCCTCAATGGAACTGAAGAAGAATAAACAAAAGAAGAGATAATGATAACTGACCGGTGTTCCATTTATTAGAGGAAACTTCTACCACCAACTGGTATTATGATGGAACCGGATGATAAAACCTCTACAGAAGAGCAAAATCAATTTTGGGGTTCTGTACCGGAACCAGGATTAGAAACCACCCCCCAAGCAGAACAATTACCGTTGGCTCCTGTTAATCATCCAGAATCACAATTAGTTTCTACACCACAGGCACAAATCGTTGGCGATTTAGGGCAACAGCCAACGTCCCACTTTTCTGCAACAGTTAGTAACTCTGCTCAAAGTGGCTACAATGTCTCTTCTCCCTCAATTACTTCCGATTATGATATGTCTGAAAAGAAGAAAGGTATGAATTGGGGCCAATTCGCAATTGGTTTTTTTGCACCCATTGTTGTCGTGATGTTATTGACAGGTATTTCCTCTTTCGATAATGTATATGACTAAAGATGGGTCGAAGTGTATAAAATGGAGATGATTACGATGTCTTCTGATAACGGTACATTCACGCATACTTTTGGTGAGGAATTTACAGATAATGGTAGATTTGAAGTAAACTGGTGTAGTTCAATGGGTGCATACGAAGAGTATACGTACAATTGTGATTGGAACTCTGGAAGAAGTGAGAATCGAAATATTTTTGAAACAAATAATGACGATTGGGGAAATGAAGTGGTGGTGGGAGAATATTCTAGTAAAAACTACACCATTTGGTTTAGCACGGACTCGCATAATATCAGTGAAATGGATTTTGAATTCGAATTTTATGATAGAGAACTTCAAGAGGAATTAGATAGAACGAATCCGGATGGAGGCGGTTTC
>DAJY01000111.1:4525-5330 GCA_002499015.1 Euryarchaeota archaeon UBA242 | reverse complement strand
TACGGACGCGTGAGTTTCTCACGCAAGGGTATACAGAGGGTTCAATCCCGAATATCGAGAATTCTTTATTTCCATACGATAATATATTGCCGTTCATGAGATTCGCAGAGAGGGAAAGTATTGCTGGTAATTCTGCTGGGTCGCAAACCGGAAGTCATGATGCAGTTGGTCGTAGGGCTGAAGAAAACAGCTGTGAAGTTCGCCACCGGTACAAGCATCGATGACCTAAGGATTGCCTTCAGCGATGAAATACCGTCTGCAGTCATCATGTGAGCAGGCCTACCATTGGACATGCGTTTAGATGTGATACGATTCGTCTTTGAACACAGTGAGACCACAACAGTCCACATGAAGGACCGGTCATCGGGATCCAATGGGATGCTTCCCTTCGTGACTGGTGTCGTCCAAGGATTATTGGCAAGTATGGACAATAATATCGACTAGAGTACGCAAGTTTGTTTGCAGGGCATCAGTAAATCAGTACTGATCCTACCGTCTCACTGAAAACGATTCTATTGCCAATATACAGCCCATTGGCTGTCTGCAACTAGTTCTTTTTTAGGATTCCAAACCTCTGATTGTTCAAACATTTGTTGATGTTCAGGTGGATTGTCAATTGTTGGGAGTTTCTCTTCGACAGGTGCTTCTTCCATTGGTGCTTCTAAAGTCGGCAAGGCTTGCTCAGTTTCTAACGGTAGAGGTTCTGAATCGTGGGCTTGTGCCAAATCAAGGTCTGTGGGTAAATCGGGGGCTTGTGGTAATTCGGGGTGTGGTACTTCTTGTGTGATTTCGGATTGAGATAATT
>DAJY01000111.1:962-4270 GCA_002499015.1 Euryarchaeota archaeon UBA242 | reverse complement strand
AATCTCTTCTTCAACAATTTCATCAACTGTCTCACCATCTTGACGCACTGCAATTGGAGCCTGTACTAGTAACACATCGGAATCATCTTCTTCCTCTATTTCCGATTCATCTATTGCGGTTGGTCGGTTTGATTCATTGGAACTATTATCGTCAAAGGTTTTTTTCTCATCGACTGAAGAAGTGTTAGATGCTGAAGTTTCAATATTCCCCATACCCAGTGAAGCCCATGCATTGCTAACGACTCCTTGTTCTGGAGGCTTTGCCCTTTCTCTTTCATCCGCTTTGCGTCTTTGATAGATTGCTTCTTCTTCAGCAGTTGCTTGTTCACGCGACATTTGATCTTCTACAGCGCGCCACATCTTACGCTCATGTCTCAACTTTTCTTTTGACTGTTGATTCTCGATCATCTTTTCTGTTGGCTTGTCAAACCTTTTCCAAAAGAAGTATGATATTGCAATAAAAATGATGGAACCTATTAGTCCAGTGAGAAGTGTTCTTACCAATTCTTCCATCGTCTAGCCTCTCCATACTAACTAATCCAAGTTCGGAACTGTTTCTCCAACCAATACTACCATTGGGTCATCGCCACCAGGTAGCATTGAGATGTCACATACTGCACCTTCTGGAACATTTCTATACAATGGTCTGCTAACTAATAACTTATTGAAACCAATGAATAATCCACCAACAACTCCCCAGAACATCAAAATGATTCCAAGCCCATGTGGATTGGATGGATTCCAAACATCATCTGTATTTGCAACCATGTCTGCGAAATAAGAACCCATTAGTACGATGAATAATAGTGGGAATGCAATATACATTAGGATATCCCAAATTCTGTTAACATACAAATCGTTATCCCCAGTATTGATGAAATCATTTCTAAAGGCTGGTACACCGGTTGTTAGATAGCCTCTGAAACCAGAACCTGCCAAACCAGATTCTACATCAGCCTGCCACTTTTTGTAACCATATTGCCAAATGGTGAAAGCGATAAATAATCCAGAGAACATCAATCCATATCCCCAAATGTGGTCTTGGACTTCTAAGAATTCAGGGAATGCTACACCAGCAGAATCTAATTTTACCCACATAACTGCTGATGGTATTCCAAAGATAAAGATTGCAATGCCTGTAATGAATACTGAAGTTTTTCTGTCATATCCATGGTCAACGAAATTCCTCACACATAATTCGACTGTGGATATCATCGAAGTCATTGCTGCGAAAGAAAGCGCTAGGAAGAAACCTGCCATCATGAATAACGGGCCTATGTTTCCACCTGGTGCTTGAGCAAAAACTTCTGGCAATGCTAGGAAGGTTATCGCTGATGAACCTCCAGTAACGGTTGCAAGTGGGTCATCGCTAACTGCAAAGATTGCAGATAATACTGCTAATCCTGCGATAATTGAAACACTGTTATTTGCAAGTCCCATTGTGAAAGCATTGAGTACAGTATCCTCGTCTTTGCTCATGTAAACTGCATAAGTAATACACATACCCATTCCAGCTGAACAAGACCATGCTGATTGAGATAAACCATTTATCCAAACCTCGGGCTCAGATAACATATTCCAATCAACGGTGAACATGAACATAGCACCATCTAGGCTTCCATCAGAAAGATCCATCCAAAGTGAGAGGAATAACGTTAGGAACAAAAGTGCAAACAAAGAAACCATCAGATAGATGTTGACTTTTTCAATCGCTTTAGCACCTTTGAGAATTGCTGCTAATGTTAATACAATTACGAGGAATTGGAAAAATATTACTTGCCCGGATGATTGTAGGAACGCGTTCCAAACTTCAGTTGTATCGACACCTTCACCATTTAAAGCGCCGGTAATTCCAAGTTGAAAATATTTGATAGTCCATCCTGAAACTACTGCGTAATAGAAACCGATAGCGGACGAAATCCATGCTGTCCATAGACCCATCCAAGCGAATTTTTTACCAGCGAAGATTCTGAAAGTTCCAATAGTTCCTGTACGACTGCGCTTACCCATTGCATATTCTGCAATTACTAATGGAATTGACCATGCGAACAAAAAGATTAACCAAGGGATTAGGAATGTTCCTCCACCATTGGCACCGACCATTCGCGGGAAACGCCAGATATTACCGGTTCCAATCGCTGCACCTATACTAGCAAAGATTAGACCCATGCGACCACTAAATTGGTCCGATTTGCCTTCATCAGACAGTATTATCCCTCCATAAGGGCATCTTCTTCAAGAACTGCATCAGCCAAATTAATCAATTCTTCATCATCCGATAGCATCATTCTGAGGCAGACTGCTAATCCTCCCCAAACGAAACCAGCGACTACAATAAACAAGAATAGTGAACCAAATACACTACCATATGCTTCTCGGTATGAGAGGTCGAGAGTGTAGTAGTTCCCTTTGTCAGGATATTGATATAAATCTCCACCAGAAAGAGTTCCGAGCATTACCTTGTAATGCAATTGTCCTGTTGTTGTTTCTGAAATATCTAATGTTGCTCTTAGAATTGTTCCGTTCTTTGAGCCAGCGATAAGACAATTCTCGTCTTCAATCAACTCGAATGCTGTACCTGTCCACTCTGTCGTAGACCATTCACGTGGGCCATAATCACTTTGCAAACGACTCGGCTTTACCATTCTCCACATTAGGTGGGAATCCGATGAGTCGATTGAATATGGGAAACTCTTGTCAATACACATGTCGATTGGAATTTCTCCTTTGGCAGGAATATTTACTTCATTAGGAGTTTGTAATGATTGGTTTGTAATGTCAGACATTGCTAAGTCGGCACGTTCTCTTGGATTATCTGCAATCTCAGTCATGTAGAATGCGACACCGAGGTTGCGTACAGCAATATGGTCAATATCGTCTTCGTTCTGGTGGAATGCTGTTCCGATTTCCATGGTATAGCAGTAAGAGCCATGAACTCCATAATGCCAATCGCAGAAATCTCCAGATGTAGGATAAAGGTCAGATGATTGCATATTTTCATATTGAGTCATCTCAGCCAGCTCATCACCGTGATAGATTAATTGTTGATGGTCTGGAGATTCACAACCAGTACAATGACCCCACGGGTAGAGGACTAATTCAGAATAGGAGTGGAAGGTTAATGTTGACTTGAATTCGGATGAAAAGTCTGCATTGTCATCATTCATTTCTGTTAGGTCTTGAATGAACTTTGTTTCTGGTTCAGAGTTTCCGCCCCACCAGTCTTCATCGGTAAGACCATCTGCATCATCGTCTTTACCATCAACGTGATCTTCGTTTATTTGACCATCTCCATCATTATCTTTATC
>DAJY01000111.1:0-688 GCA_002499015.1 Euryarchaeota archaeon UBA242 | reverse complement strand
AGATCAACACCATCACAGTCTTCATCTACCTGTTCAAATAAATCTGGCAATGGAGTTACGCCTGTATATGTGTTATCTCGCAAGTTCTTTCTCCAACCTCCGGATGGGCATGATTCCCAAGCAGGAGCAGGGCAGAATACTTCTCTATCGTAGATATTTCCGTCAACATTGAGCATTGGAATAAGATAAAGTTCTCGTCCATTGACCAAATCGGTAATCCATTGTTCTGAATAATCTTCGTCAACACCTAGATCACCAGCGCCACAAGGCGTTCCATCACCATTAGAATCTTGGTAGCTTGCATCCAAAGAAAGGCAATCGCCATCGTCATCTAAGATGCCATCGCCATCTGCATCTCCCCATGGGTCTTCGTCAACTTGACCATCGCCATCGTTATCATAGCCAATATTATCATATGAAAATGCAATAACTTCCATGACCATAATTGGAGTTTGGTAGGACATCCATTCTCTAGCGTGATGATTTCCAACTATTAGTACATCTGGACGGTCTTCGTAATTGCCATTATCTCCAACAAAGGGATTGTAATCTCCACCTTGGACATCGCCTGTAATCTTCAACCAAGGTGAGGCATGGTCGTAGTACCAGCCTTCATACGCATCAAGACCAACAACTTCTCCTCTTGCATTTACGCCACCCTTGAGACCTTCGTGGAATTCAAATATAT
>DAJY01000043.1:23634-25709 GCA_002499015.1 Euryarchaeota archaeon UBA242 | reverse complement strand
TGCCTTCCAATCGGGCGCATTCTAATATCATCTAAATTCCAAACAGCCCAATCTTGACTATCCTTGGTTGCCATTGAAAATATCTCAGAGGCTGGAAGCAATGTTGGGTCCCAGTGGTCATGACGTTGTACTAAACTTGCTAATCTTGCTTCAGCCAGAATATCTAGGCCATTTCCAGAACTTGCTGCTCCATCGGTTCCAAGGCGAACATCAACTCCTGCATCTTTGAATGCTGGAAGGGATAGAGTTCCACCACATGCCAATTTCATATTTGATGAAGGGCAATGTACAGCAGTAGCCTCATGTTTGGCCAAGATTCTAATTTCATTTTTCTTAACCCAAGATGCGTGAGCACATATTGTCCCCTCTTGGAAGAATTCGATAGAGTCTAGGTATTCAACTGGATAAAGGCCAGTTTTGGCATGATGATCAGCGACTTCCTTTCTTGTTTCAGAAACATGGATGTGTAAGCGTGCTTTTCTTTTTGCTGCTAATTCAGATGCCTTTCTCAAAGTTTCTTCCTCACACAAATATACCGAATGGGTTGCAATCGCATAATTTATATGATTTGAAGGCGAGTTTTGTTGTAGTAATTGGTCCATTTCAGCAAGTGCTGAAGTTGCACTTCCATGTGAGGGGAGTGCCATATCACTTACCGGCCCGCCAATTAATCCTCTTAATCCAGCATCATCTAGAACCTTTCCTGTGACACTTGGATGAAAGTACATATCAGCGGCAAATGTTGAGCCTGTTCTAATCATTTCAGCAGCAGCAGCTTGAGTACCGACTCGAACATATTCCTCGTTAATTTTCGCTTCGGTAGGGAATATTGCTTCATTTAACCATCGATGAAGAGGAAAACCATCACTGAAATCTCTAGCGTTTAGTTGCATTGCTAGGTGTGTATGCCAGTTTTGTAAACTGCGCGTAATCAATCGCTTAGAACCATCTATTTGTTGGGTAACATCTTCGTCACCATTTGATTGTGACCAACTTCCGTCACTATGCAATAGCACATCTCCAACAAATTGTTGACCGCTCTCATCGTAGAGAACGGTATTGAGATAGCGTATGCTATCATCGTGCGACATGGTTAGTGCTCGCGCCATTCATTGAAGAATCCTAGCCTCTAATCAGGATAACAATAAATGAAATTAGTATTCACTCATTGTCCACTGGTTTAATTATCTCAACTGCGAATTGTTTTGCACTTGCCTCTAGGCTTGCGATTCCAGGTAAAGTACGTCCTGCAATATAATTCAATGAAGCACCACCGCCGGTAGAAACATGGCCCATTTTACTGGCTAATCCGCGCTTCACCACTAGTGTTGCAGTGTGACCGCCACCCATGACAGTATAGCCCTCTGCTTCAGTGCAGGCATTGAGGATCTCAATCGTTCCCAATGAAAAATCTGGAAGTTCAAACACTCCAGCGGGTCCATTTAGAATTATTGTGCCAGCCTTTTTAATCGCAGCAGAAATAGCCATTGTCGATTGAATTCCCAAATCTATTAGTGGTGCTTCAACCGGTAAATCTGCAAGGAATAAATCAACTCTATTATCCTCAATATTGGCGGCCAAGTCAACTGGTAAGTGAATTTGTTGCGAGAAATCATTGAGTAGTGATTTGGAAATCTCAACAGTTGAATGATAGTTATTACCTAATTCATTGACTAGGAAGTTGTGATTTAATTCACCGATATCTACTCCTGATAATTCCACCATCAGATTGGCAACTCCACCGGTGACCCATACGCTATCAGCAATACCTTTGCGCAGCATATTATCAGCGACAGTAACAGAGTCATCGACCTTGATACCACCGAGTATGACCATACAAGGTCGCTGTGGATTTTCTAATGCAGAATCTAATTTACGAATTTCCTGACTCATCAATTCACCAGCAACACATGGTATTTCGTGAGTGAATCCGGTGATAGAAGGAGTGGAGCGATGAGCACATGCAAAAGCATCGTTAACAAATATATCAGCAATTCCTGATAACGCTTGGACCATTTTCGTCTTTGACATTGTGGTAAAGTCGCCAGTGACTGAAACCTCTTGTTCATCCATCC
>DAJY01000043.1:0-23400 GCA_002499015.1 Euryarchaeota archaeon UBA242 | reverse complement strand
CTAGATTGGTGTGCAAGAATAATCACTTTGGCCTTAGAAAGTTGATTCAAAGTGGGAAGAATCGCCTTTATTCTTGTATCGTCGAGAAAAGTGTTTGTCGCAGGGTCCATTGGGCAGTTTATATCGACGCGAACGAGGACAGTCTTGCCCTCAACGTTGACATTATCCAAGGTCAGAACCCTTGCCATCAGTTCACTCCAACAGCCGTCGGTTTTTGTATTTCTCGGCTAAGAACCCAACAAAAGTCATCTAACTTGTGTTTAGCGGCCATGCCGATTAGGTGTCAAAGCGCGCGTCTTCAACAGCGCAATAACGCGAAAGGTGAAATAGGCTTCAAAACCGCTAACATTTGATGGGGCGCGAAACATCAGAGCAAGATGGTGTACTGGACGGTGCACGACGTCGCGCTGGTACGGCTACCTCATCCTTCGGAGTGTCAAAACGAGAAGGACACGATGCTTCTATCTATTATGGAAGTAGATTGAACGAAGGCCAAGTCTCATCAAGAGAAGTAGGCCCAGAGAACCAACTACCACCCACTAGTGCTAACAAAATCGTTTGTGGTGATTCACGGGCTCTAGACTTACCAGATAATTGCGTTCAATTGGTTGTAACTTCACCCCCATATAATGCCAGTAAATCCTATGATGAGGATTTGAGTCTAGCAGAATATTTGCAATTGCTATTCGATGTGTTCCAAGAATGTTACAGGGTATTGGCACCAGGAGGAAGAATGGTTGTAAATGTTGCAAATCTTGGCAGGAAACCGTATATTCCGTTATCCAGCCACGTCAACTTAATGATGAATCAAATTGGTTTTTTAATGCGAGGAGAAGTAATTTGGGATAAATCTGCAAGCGCTGGTTCTTCTTGTGCATGGGGCTCATTCCAAAGTGCAAGTAATCCTTGTCTAAGAGATATTCACGAGTATTTACTAATGTTTAGCAAGGGTGATTACAAATTACCACGTGATAAGAAACAAAGAGAACAAGGTAGAATTGATACAATCTCGCGTGATGATTTTGTAAAACACACAAAATCAATTTGGAGTTTTGCAACGGAGAGAGCGAGCAGGGTGAACCATCCAGCACCGTTCCCGGTTGAACTACCAAAACGATGTATTGAGATGTACAGTTTTGTCGGAGATGTCGTTTTAGACCCATTCAATGGTTCTGGTTCGACCTGTGTGGCTGCAAAAATGACCGGTAGAACCTACATTGGAATCGATCTTTCTAAAGAATACTGTGAAATTGCACAACAGAGAATTGATGTCACCGAAGAGATTGTTATCGCAGAAATAGAATCTTAAGTCGTTTTTGAGCATTTTCTCAAGCGGAGTCATTTTGAACGGATGGCACACCCAATGACACGATGACAACTTGGTCGGAAGCCGATATCGTTGGCCCAGAGGGCGAAGATTGGCGCGTACCTGTATCCGAGTTGGAGGCCCGCCTAACCCTTCTATCGTCTCTTTTGGCCGAAGCCGGCATCGGTGGAGCAATCATTCAACACCCGGTCGATTTGTATTATTATGCGGGTGGCAGACAAAATGGCTCACTTTTCGTACCGGCCAAAGGAACCGCTGCAACTTGTGAATTGGGCGGAGATGGTCCAACTTTCTTTGTCCGCCGTTCATTGAGGAGAGCTATTTTCGAAGCAGGTGGCGATGATGCACCACTCAATGTCTGTTCTTTTCCTTCGATGCAAGGATTCGCCCAGCACCTAAAGGACATGGGGGCTCAAGGGTCAATCGGTTTACAACATGGAGAAATACCGGCTTCGATCTACATGTTTTTCAATGAGAAATTATCTCTATTCGGGCAATGCCCTGACATAACAGAATTGATTCATGGGCAAAGAGAAATCAAGTCTACATGGGAGATTGAAATGTTAGAAGCAGGTGCAGTAATACAATTAAAAATGTTTGATGCAGTTGCAGAAGTTGGTGCTGAAGGAGTTACTGAATTAGAACTAGTTGCTGCAGCTGAGGCGGTTAGTCGCGCAGAAGGATACGGTGGTTCGGTACAGATGCGCCGCTTTCCAATGCAATGCGATAGAGGTGTAATCATCGCTGGACGGGCTGGAGGAATCCCATCTTTCTTTGATTCGGCATTAGGTGGAGTCGGTGCACACCCCCTCTCCAGTATGGGTAGTAGTTTCAACAAAATCAAGGCCAATGAAACAGTTCTAGTTGATTTATTACATATTCATCGCGGCTATGTTGTTGATGCCACCAGAATGTTTGTAGCGGGGCATTTAGATGAGAAATGGAATTCACGACTTGAAGATATATTGGCGGTCAAAGACACCGTAGTCGATGTTTTGGGCTCAGGTGAGACCTGCCAGCAAGCATGGAGGCAAGGGCTTGCATTAGCAGATGAATTTGGTCATCAAGACCACCTGATGGGAATGGGTCCAGATCAGAGCAAATTCCTTGGCCATTCTGTCGGATTACAGTTGGATGAAACTCCAGTGGTTGCAGAAGGCTTTGATAGGCCGCTCCCAATTGGTGGCACTATGGCAATAGAGCCGAAATTAGTATATTCTGATGGAAGTATCGGTAGTGAAGATACTTGGGTAAGAGATGAAGATGGAATGCGTCCTATTACAGCGGATAGAGCAATCCCATGGGTCACGGAGTGGTAATAATGGGGAAAACAATCGATGAGAATGATGATTTCACAGAAAAGCAACAAGATTGGGATGAGTCTGACGTTGGCAAGCGTATTATCAAACGTGTGACAATTAATGGAACATACTTGAACGAATTAATTGTACAAGTATTCTGTAGATTCTGTGGAGCAGAATTCATTGGACCTAGTAGAGAGGCCGGTGGCTTCCTCGGAGGGCATGAGTGTCTCCATTCTTGGGAAATCTCGCAAGAAATGGACAGAGAAGACGGATTAACAGAATAATTCACTCAAACGGGTCTATCTGGACAATTTGTTCTACATCGATCCGCTTCAATCCTGCTTCACGAGCCACATATGATGCTTTGGCTAGCATATTCCTCATCCAACCCAAAGACATCAAAGTTCTCATCTGATTAATCGATTCAATGAATTGAACCGGATTACCACCTAATTGGGCATGCTTTCTTATCTTTGATTCTAAATCTTCAATGACCATGTAGTATGTGTCAATCAATTCATCTACCGCATCATTGGTAACAGGCATTCTAGCATGTGTTTTTGCTAACGCCATCAAAGAGGAATGAGTCAAAACACCACCACCCTGTGATATTGTAAATTCTTCTGTTTCAATCTGAGGAGTAATTACAATTGAGTCTGATTCTTCTTCACTAAGTCCTAGGCCGGAAATTGCAATTTCTAAATGTCGTGATTTTATTGTTGCTACACGGTCCTTTGCAGCCGCAGCCTCTGCGTGCTTTATCAGAATTGATAGATGGCCCTCAACCTGTTCTATACCCGCCTGAACAGCAGCCGAACCTACAGATTCGATACTCACTAACTGTTCAATCATTAATTCCCGAGTTCTATTGTAATTCAAGCGTGTTCGTTTTGGGTCATCTAATGTTTTCCTTTCAGGGTCTTGAGTCAATGTTTCTGATTCCATTAGGGGGACGATACGAGCGATTTCATAACATGAAAGTTCAACCAAAGTTTGTTTGACATCACCGGATAACCTCATGTCAGTAAAATTGCTTGCAACCGCACCAATGTGTCCCGACGAGTATGGCTTGGCTGGCATATTGGACTGTCCCCGCAGGTATACCTTGAACAATGTGGTTGTTATTGTTGAATTATCCCTCAGTAATCATAAAAATAGCAGGGAATTATCAGTTCAAAGGTTCAAATATTGTTGAAATCAATAATCTATCAAGAAGAAGGGTTTTGATAAGAGCGACCCTTCCGCTTGACCTGTCGGAGGAGATGTTATGGCAAAGAAGGACACATATCTTGCACTATTACGCCGTGGAATAGACAATACCACAGCGCAGACATTAGCCGATTCTGGCTTAAAAATCGGTGATTTGAAGAAAATCGACAAAGATATGTTGGTAGAGAATTATGGGTTAAAGCCCGACATCGCTCAAGGTGTTATTGAAATCATCACCGCTGGCCACACATCGCATGGAGCAGAAAGATATCTGTCCAAGGTTCTTGCACCGGAGAGGAAGCAAGAAACAAAGATTGAGGAAATCAAATTCAAGCGTGAGAGAAAGGATGTTCTTACCGAATTAGCAGAACAAAAGGAACGTCTTAAACTTGCTAAGGTCGAAGCATTTAGAGAACAAAAACTGGTTATGAATCGTCTTGGTAAGACAATTGAATTAATCGTAAAGTTGGAAAACAACTTGTTCGACGAGGATAAGAAAGACCAGAAAGTCAAAATCCGTGACCAATTAGAAACAAGAGGTCTAGAGGCTGCAAGAGATCATGAAATGCTTGATTTGGAAGGGACACCTCAAGACATTGTAGATTTCCGCCGCAATCACGTTCCTGGTTTGATTTTCCACGCATGCTTAGAATGTGGTGATGAGATGGATCCTCGGCAATCTAGAGACACTGAGAGAATGGAAGAATGGGCTTTAATCTGTTGGGAATGTGAAACAAGTTTCGTCCCAGTTTTGGCCGCAATGGTAGAGGACAGACTCTCCAATGGAACGAGAATCATTATCAATGAAGAAGCAGGACCACGTAATCCAGTACCTCCAAAGCCGGCAAGTTTGGACTTTAGTTCATTTAACAGACAAATCATGCAAGATTTGGAAGAGACCGGTGCCTCCGCAGATGAGATATCTAAGGCGATTGAAGCGAGCGAACTCGTTGGCGGATTAATGGAAATTAATAATTGGATTGACGAGAAACTCGATGCTAAGAATTACATCCAAGCACAAGAAGACCGAGAAGATTTCATTCTCAGGACTGGTGCAGGTGCAACTAAGTTCAACAAATGGATGAAGAAGGCTGGATTGTTCTTCAATAAGCAGACTGGCCGTTGGACTCGCCATAAGGATGTTCGTTGAGGTGGATTTATGTCCGCAGGGACAGTATCAGCAGAAGTGGGTTTTGGCACACTTGATTATGAAGGCGACCCAGTGATTAGATTCTTACGCGGAATTCACTTGATGGGTCAGACTCCATACGTCGAAGGGAAAACATTGGTTGAACATGCGATTGAAGCTGGAGTTGAGATTCCAACAAATTGTAAATCTGGAACTTGTGGTTCATGCATGGTCACATTGCTGATGGGCGAGGTTCCATTACCATCGCCTCTTCCACCTGGTTTAGATGATTTTTTAGTTGATGAAGGTGCAATATTAGGCTGTATTGGATTGCCGAGAGGCGATGTTGATATCGATTTAAGACCGCCGATTTGAGGTGAAATAATGTTTGAGGAATGGGGATTAGAAGAATGGATCATACTTCCTTTTCTAGTGGTCGCTGTAGCCATAATAATCTGGTTTCTAAAGCGGAAAATACAGAGAAAGTTTGATGAAATTGAATTAAGACATCAATTTGAGGCCCGCAGGAAAAGGCAGCAGCGACTATTATTGGAATCGGAATGATTCAAGGTATGCTAGAAACGATTTCTTCAGTTTTGTTGCCCTGATGCAGTGATTGATATACTTGAGCCATTTAGCCTTGTTTGAGGTATATAATACATGGAAAATATGATTGGAAAGCCGGCTCCTGAATGGAAAACAATTGCATGCGTAAATGGAGAAAAGAAAGTCGTTTCTTCTACAGACTGTGTAGGAAAGTGGCATCTAATTTATTGGTACCCATTTGATTTCACCACTATCTGCCCAACAGAAATTGTTGGTTTTGAAGCTCTAAAGGATGAGTTTGCTGACGATGGAATCGAAGTTATCGGTTGCTCTACTGATTCATACTTCTCACACTCTGCATGGTTTGCTGACAAAGAGATTTTCCCACAAGGAGTTTCTCATATAGTTCTTGCAGATACTACACATCAAGTTACAAATGGATTCGGAATGATGAACGATGCTTTGGGCGTTGGATTCCGTGGCTGTGTTTTGGTTGATGATGAAGGTAAGGTTCAGATGTGGTCAATTAACAATATGGGCGCTGGAAGATCACCTTCAGAGGTACTACGCACCTGCCAAGCAACAATGGTTGGCGGACTTTGTGGTGCAAACTGGAAGAAAGGCGACAACTTCGCTGCTTGATTTTTCATATCATTCGTAATAGGTGAATCCATTGGCTAAATTAGAACTTCTCGGTAGAGATGATTGGGAAGATTTTCTTTCTGCTCCTCTAGTAGTATTAGTACTTGGCAAAAACGGCTGTGCCGCTTGCGAACAGTGGACTTTAGATTTACAACAATGGTTTGATTCTGGCCAATCACCCGAAGGGGCAAGATTTGGAAAACTAATTCTCGATACCCCTGGCCTTGGACGTTTCAAAATCGCCCATCCTTGGGTTTCAGAAGTTGATGTCTTACCATATAATGCAATATATCTTGATGGTGAAAGAGTCAAAGAATGGGCTGGCGGAAATATACCTCGTCTAACAAATCGCTTGAATCGATATCTTTGAAATGATTTTACAGATGTAATTTAGGTGGTGATTTTATTCTGGGTCCATCTGTTTTGATTTCTGCCCTATTCGCAGGAATTGTGGCCACACTAGTGACTGTGGCTATAGAAAAGTGGGGAGGGCTAACCGGCGGCATATTAGGAACAGTCCCTTCAACAATTGTCCCTGCAGCTGCTGGAATGTATATGGTTGGAGGGGAGGCTGCATTGATTGAAAGTATGGCAATAGTTCCACTCGGAATGCTTGTCAATGGTCTCTTTTTGACCGTATGGATTATTCTTCCACCTCATCTCTCACAAAGAAAAAGACCTCTAGCCATCACCACGATTTCAGCATTATTGATTTGGACTTTTAGTGCCATTATTATGTTAAAAATCGTAGTTATTGCATTAGGCGAGAACCTATTAGCAATTAATTTAGGATTTATTGGTTTGTTATTACTGATCTTGTTATCAGTAATTATAAATTGGAAAAATACAGAAACACCAAAAGGAAAACACACAGTTTCACCTTTTGTCTTGGTATGTAGGGGATTAGCCGCTGCGATCGCTATTGGTTTTGCAGTTTGGCTATCGGGGCAAGGTCAACCATTAATCGCCGGTATAGCGGCAGTATTCCCTGCAATTTTCTTAACCAGCATGGTGGCATTATGGATGGCGCAAGGGCCAACAGTCCCTCGTGGTGCTGCAGGACCGATGATGTTAGGAGGTGCAAGTGTCGCAGTTTATGCGATAGTCAGTATCTGGTCATTACCTGAATTTGGGGTGTTAATCGGCTCCATCATCGCATGGCTTGTCGCAGTAATTGGTTGGTCAATACCAGCATTTATTGTGCTAAGTAGGCGTAATTCAATTAGCGATTCAGTATCCTAGTCCAGCGTTCAGAAGCGGGTACATCGACAATAGTGAATTGTACAAAAGTCACACCCTTCACTTCACAAATCTTCTTGCGTAAAGAATCTAAATCCAAAAGGCAGCAAGGGCAATGTGGTCGTGATGGTTTTATTGTGAGATTAGTTTCACCATCTTCCGCGATATCTATTGCTTGAATTATATCTGATTGTGTCAAGCCAACCGATTGGTGTGGGTCTTTCCAATCGGACAATAAACGAACAACACGGCGTTTTAAGGCGTTGTGTTTTCGTTTAGACATGTAGACCCTTATCCTTTAATTTGTGAATTAATTTCTTCTAAACTAAGTTCGGCGAGGCGGCCTTCAGCAGCATCTAACTCATGTTGACAAACTTTCAGTAATGCTGCCCCTTCTTCAAACATCGCTAATGTTTCATCAAGGCTTTTTCCTCCTTTCTCTAATTCAGAAACTATAGTTTCCAATCTAGATACCGCTTCATTATAACTTCTTTTTTCACTCATTTTTCATCACTCTCAATAATTTCCTTGATGTCAGCAAGGGCTGATCCATCTGCAAAAGTCATAGTAATTTCTTGTCCCGGAGAAATATTTTTTACACTACTCAGAACCTCCCCGTCCTTTGTTTGGGCCATTGAATAACCTCTTTCGAGTACGCGCTTTGGGTGTGATGATTGTAATATTGCCCCGATATGAACCAGCCGAGCCTTTTCACCCGAAAGCATTCTTTGGGAGGAACTCTTGATACGCATTTCCATGTTATTCAATCTGTCCTTAGCCTTTGCTAATCCTGCTAATGGCGCCAAACGTAATCTAGCAGTTAATGTAACTAGATGTTGGCGAGATTCACCAAATCTTCGTAATACAGAATTTTCAAGCCGTCCCTCGATACCATCAAGCCACATCAACAGAGCACTCTTTTCTGGTACGCATCTTTCGATGGCATCCGAAGGGGTGGAGGCACGTAAATCAGATACTAAATCAGAAACTAACATATCAGATTCATGTCCGATTGCAGAGATTACTGGGACTGGGCTGGCGATAATTGCGCGAGCCACCGCTTCAAGATTGAATGTCCACAAATCTTCTGGCGAACCTCCACCGCGAGCTATAATAATCAAATCAACAATAGGTCGTTGCAATTTTTTTGCAATTTCAGGTTTACACATTTCTCTCGCAGTGGCTAATGCTTGACAAATTTCAGAAGCCGAACTATCCCCTTGAACAGTTACCCCGATGATAGTTCGGCGTAGCCCAGGCCAACGGTTTTCAATCAATCTCTGCATATCAGATAATGCAGCCGAAGCAGAGCCAGTGATGATGACAATATGTTTTGGAATTAGTGGAATCCGTAGGCGAACTCTATCGAGTGAGCCATCATCACGTAGTTCGCCAATCAACCTTCGTCGAGTTTCTTCCAATGCTCCAATGCTACTAATCGGTTCAATCTTTTCAACATTAAGAGTCATGCTTCCCCTTGGAGCATAGACATCAATACTGGCGATGACAACAACTTCGCTTCCATCCTTTATCGTACTATCAATATGGCATCTATTCTTCCAAATAGCACAATTCATCTGGCCTTGGTCATCTCTTAAATCAAAGTAGGTATGTCCGGAACGTGCAAGTTTCATTCCGCTGACTTCACCTTTCAATACTTGATGTTGAAACAAAGGGTCTCGTTTCAAAGTTGATTTTACTAAAGTGACAAATTGACCGATGGGGATTGGGCCTGTAGTAACCTCGGCACCCCTTGACATATTAGTGAAAATAAGCCAATGGTTCTTCAACTATCGGTTGATAAATAATTCACTTCTTGGCGAAGTTATTCAACCAACCACGACGCCAAAACATTGTCAACATCAATACTGCAAAGATAGTCATCATACTGATTATTCCCCAAAATCCGCCAACCTGGCCTATGGGTAAGTCCTCATTGTTCATACCGAAGATTCCAGCGATTAATGTCAATGGAAGCATGATTGCACCGATTATTGTTAGCGTTGTCATAACTTCAGTTAATTGTGCATTAGATTGTGACAATTCCATTGAGATGTTGGAAAGATATGTGTCTCTTGTTGAAGTTGCACCTGCAGAATAGTTGTTGGCTCTCTTTACTAATGCGATACAAAGTTGGTTTAGATCAGAAAAGTAGATTGCCACTCCAGTAGATATCAGTTTCAACTTTTGATTTTGCATTCGCAAAGTAACGGTATGAAGCGATTCAATCGACTTACTCGATTCACGAAGTTGTCTCTTCAAATCGTGTAGTCCTTCCAGTAAGTTCTCATATTGTTTCTGGGGATCGAAAACACAAAACTCTAATTCATCTAGAGTTTTTGAATAGCGTCCGAGAATAGGTTGCCAGTCATCAGCAATTGCGTCCAATATTTCATACAGTAAAAAATCAATTCCGAGATTTAGGTCCTCTTCTTCAGCTTCCTTGAATCTACGACGGAATTTCATTAGAGCAGGAATACTTGTATGGCGTACAGTAATTATCAAATCATCAGTAATAAAAATCGCAACTGGTTCAGTGTTTAGTTGATTATCAGCATCACGTGCATTGACAACGACGAAACGATGGTTACTAAATTTCATTGCAGTAGTTTCGGCGTGTCCAAAAATATCTTCAACCGCAAGTTCATCAAATTGCATTATATTGAGTAAAAAGTCCTTCACTGAATCATCAGGCTTCTCGATGTCTAGCCACGCTAAACCCTTGCCCTCGATAGCATCAACTACCGTTTCAAGGGAGAAGTCTCCGGTATCAATTATACCAGAAGATGTCTGTAAACGCAACTCGGACATGATTCTGCGGTGCGTCGCCTCTCTTCTAACAGTTGCGTGGGTAGAAAATTTACTCTTCTTCACCAAAAGAAGCAAAATCATTTGCCAATTGTAGCCAGTCCTCAAATTCAAATTCTTCCGGCCTAGCATCCATTCTTTCATCTTCAATAAATGCAGAATATGCCGCTTTCCACCGAGTAGAATGCCATTCAGGTAGGCGATTCAATCTTTTCGGTACACGCTTTAAAGTTGAACGTAATTTCTTCCTTCTCTCTGCAAATCCAGCATGAATTAGCAATCGCACAAGTCGTTTGTCACAAGGAAATTCCTCTTGCTGGGGAGTCATATGGATATAGCGGGAGTGAACTTTTGGATTAGGGCTGAAATTATGCGGTGCGACTTTATCTTCGATTTCACTATTCCAATCTAATAGGGCAGTCATTCCAAGGGAGCCGACATCAGATTCGTATTCCATCACCAATCTTTCAGCGAATTCTTCTTGAACCAATATTACTACATCGGATATTTCTTCAGTGTGAGGATTTCTTAGGTTACGGGTTAGTAATTCGATCAAGGGTGATGAAATCTGATAGGGGATATTTGCTACAACTTTACTCAAATCATTGGGCCAAGCCGAGATTAATGCATCACCACAAATCAAATTTAATTGTCCGGATTTAATCTCGGCTGCGAAAATACCTCTTAGGTGTTCAACAGCGCCTTCATCAATTTCAATCGCTGTTAATCTGCATCCAGTTTCAAGAATCACTTCAGTAAGAACACCAGGTCCAGGACCAATCTCGAGAACATGGTCATTTGAATTAACTTCAGCGAGTTCAACCGCACGAGATATTAGTTCATCAGAAATTAAGTAATGTTGCCCTAATGATTTGTCAATGTCTTGCTTTGCACGCAAAGAATCGACTAGCCAGCGGGCTCCTCTCATGCTTTCACCGGAAGCAATAGGTCTACTAAGCGTGGTTCAATGTTTTGGTCTTCTATCTCACTGATGAAGCGCTTTGCCAGTAATTCAGCAGCATCAATATTACAGGATTGATTTAGCGCTTCCATACTTTTGAATCCAGTTGAACCTCTTTCTTGAACCATTTGAACTGCTTTTTTATTGCCAATGCTAGGAAGAAGTTCAAACGCATGTTGCTTTAGAGAAAGATTACCAGCGACATTGAAAAATGACTTGACGAAATGATCAGAGTTGTCTTCAATAAATAGTTGAATTACCAGTGGCATATCTTGACGAGCAAAGTTACTCATAAGGTCAAGTTTTGCACCTCCGATGAAAGAATCAACATGAACCTTCTTAGATTGATCAAGTCCAATATATATTCTATCAGTAGGATTTAGGGGTTCAATACCCTTCTTTACAGAAAGCCAGCACATGAATAATTTTCCTTCTGTTATTGCCGTAATTACGCCTTCAGCAGTATTGTGCTCTATGACACGAGCCCAATTTTCGCCCTCAATGGGGGAAGGTCTTTGTGGAGAGTTTCTTGAATCTTGGTTTCTTCCACCAGGGCGGTTTCCACCTCTAGTATTGCCTCTTGGGTTAGAGCGGCTTGGAGTTCTAGCCCCTTGGCTAGTATTCCTTTCACTTTGTTTATTGTTTGAACGATTATCATTCTGTGAAGTCTCTTTCTTTACTTGTATAGGCTTCACTTTAGGAGTCACAGGAACTTTTGCCCGCCCTTCTGCCGGTCGAGAGATATCTTTGCTTTGCCCAGATTCACCTTTGCTCTTACGAGCAGGAATATTGGTTTTACGGTCACGATTAATACCGCTCATTTCAACGCCTCATGGGTGGGTGGAAGTTATTCTCCAAATCCAATATGTTGACGGACTATTTCCAAAATAGTGGAAACATCATCGTCATTTATTGTTATGCGACGGCTTGCAAGAACGGCTTTGACATCTCCTGGATATAACGGCATCAATTCCGCTAGTTTTGCTGCAAGTGCAGGGTGCGGGGATAGAAGCTCAGTTTCAGCCAAAGCAACACGTAGAGATTCAAAGACCTCTGGAGTAGTTGGGTAGCCATTACGCTTAGTACTAGCAGCCCATTCTGCATGTTGCAGAGCAGCCTTTTGCTCGTATGTTAGTGCATTACGGCGCTCTTGAGCGCTCAACAGCATATCTCGGACAGTTGCAAAGTCAACAAATTTCTCTTCTTCGGTCATTGTAAATCACTCAAGTGGGCGTAGGTGTTCAGGTCGTGCAATCACTGTCTTCTGCATGTTGCCGTCTTTAACAGCAACAATCCATGCAACTCCTTGACGGCGTTCAATAAATCCTGTGCGGCCGTGGAAACGGCGGTGAGGCATACCCATTTGTTGGCCACCGTCTAGGACGATAGCAACACGGTCTCCTTCTTCGTATTTGTGCATTACACGGCTAATATTTAGCTGGCTTCTCTCGCTCTTTCTACGGCGTAGCATACTGCGTGTTCCTTGACGTGAACCCTTTGATCGCTTCATGATGGTGACTTCCAATTAATCCGAACTAGCAATAACGCATCTTCGGAACACTTCGGCGACCTGCCTTCGCCATATAAGAACCGCGACGCGTTAATAAGACTCTCAAAGGGTGATTGCTTAGCAATTAAACATCAATCAGCATGAATATCTGCAACATCTAACCAAATAACATCACACTTGGCTTTGATGAGGGAAGAAATACTTGGCTGGGTTCTTCCACTATCGCCATGAATAGTTTCTTTGACATAAGTACCAGATTCACATCTAAGGGTGAATTCAATTTCACGTTCTCCCTCTTCATTAGTTTCAATTACCAAACTATTGGTTTCATAAACGACTCTTCTACGAATTAAATCAGCGCGTCTATGAGCAACACGTTCAGGAGTCCTCTGCGCTAGTTTGACACCCGCCAAATTATCAACAACATTGCGAATAAATTCATCGGTTGGAAGTTCAAAGTATTCCGGTGCAGGTGGTCCCGCTAGCATAATCCGTTCGACTAGGACTGCTTTAGTACCTGTTTTTGAGAGGCTCAATGAAGTTGCCAATTCAACTAGTTCACCCTTCTTCATAGCCAGTAATTCCTCTTCGCTTGGCGCGGCCTTTTCAACTTCAATGACCGATGGTAATGGTATGGTATGGTCATCATCTTTATCGCCCCGACGGTTCTTTCTGCGTTTGTTTTTCTTACCTTTTCCTCTTTCTTGGACATCGATATGTGTAAGGTCAACCGGGCCGGTTAGAATCGTAAATTCAGCTTCACTCAACGGCACTAACTTGAAGCGAATTGAATATGATTTTTCAGCAGGAGTTTCTTTGATTCTAACAACTTCGCTGCGATTGCTCTCTCGCATGCTAGTAATTATTACAGAACCTTGAGCAGCTTCATTGAGATCAGCCATTGCCTGAACTAAATCGATGGTTCGAGTTCTTGGCTCTTTAAATTCAATGACAAACGGACGTCCACTACCCATACAACGCACATCAATATCCTCTCTTCCCATGCCATGGAATGAATGTTCAACAGCACCAAATCTTTCGATTAAAGGATTGCCAATTAAGTCTTGAACACTCTTTAAATATTGTAATCCAGTTTCATTGCAACGCTTGCAACCTCTTCCTTTACAAGCACGGCAAGGCCAGCGAGTTTGAGGAATCCCCCTTTCCAGTTTTTGGTATCTCCCATAGATGTAAACGGAGCGGATGTCCAACTCAACGGTCAAGGTTAGTACGTCGATGAGTGCAACAATTTGTGGTTTATCACTAACAATTTTTACACCTTCAAGTCGGTTGCTTAGGTTCTTAGCAATCTCTGCTATCAAACCTGGTTTCAAAGCGTCGCTACCACCAGCGCCGAAGCGCTTTCGAATCTCTTCTTCGTTTTCGATTTGGTCCTTTGGAAAGCGAGCACCCAATTGCACTCTTTTCAATTCATATGGTTTGAGAGAATCATAAATTATATCTGCTAACAGTGCTGATTCTTGGTATAAGTTTTCACAGAATGGGCATAGTGGATTATCTTCTCTAATTTTTTCTAAGTGTGTGTCGCCTCGTATTATCGAGGTGCGAATGTTCTCTCCTGCCTGTTGGATAGTTTGGTCAAACATTTTCTTTCCACCAATTCTTCCTAGGCAGTGGTCACAGGTTCCAATTCGGACCAAATGCTTGTGGCCTGCAGGTGATGGTGCGCGTGGAATTTCCTCAATATGAGTGCTAAGTTGAGCAGCATCATCCATTTCACCGTCATCCATGTCGCCATCATCAACAGGCTGGGCGAGATTCTCAGTAGTTGCTTCTCCATCATCCCATAGAGAATAATCGGTTTGTCCGAAACCAGCATTGGCGTATTTCATCCAATCTTCTTCATCAGGGTCCTCTTGTTCTTTATCAGACATTTCAATCACCACTTTCACGGGGTCAACCCCAAAGACAGCAAGTTAAGCCGGACGCCTACCCTTCATCAAATGTGTGGCTCAATAAACCAATAGTTGCTTATTATGATTCGCTTAAATTGGCTTGACGGCCAGCGATTAAGCCAAGAGCAGCAGTGGTTAGAACTAGGCTTGCGATTAATGAGAGTGCGATCATTGCAGCAGAATATATCCCAAAGTTACTGAACAATCCCATTGGTGATAGTGAGATAACGAGGAATCCAGCAATATCAGAAGCAGCACTTCCTACCAATGCCAATCCACAAGCACCACCTACACCAATTAACGCAGCATGGTGGTCTTCACCATTTATTCTTCCTTCGCGATATCTTTCAGTGACGTGAATACAATAATCAATACCAACTCCCAAAGAAATCGTTGCAATAGTTACAGTCACGATGTTGAGAGATGCCCCAGCAGCATACATTATCCCATATAACCACACAACTACAAGAAGAATAGGAACCAATGTCACAGTAGCTTGCTTAGGTGATTTAAAACCGATTGTCAGGGTGATAAATACGAATAATGAGCCGAGTAGGAGGGAAGATTGCATTTCATTTTGCATTGCAGTTGAAGCAACATATCTTGTGATAGGTCTTTCCGATGGCATGACCCAAGTCAGTGGTTTGTCATCGACCTTTTGACCAGCATTGAGATAAGTTCCCGAAGAAAGATTAGTGAACACGCTTAAATCTCTCCACAACTCTTCCATTCCACCTTTCATACTAGGGAAATCTTCTGGGGATGTAATGCCAAAGCGGATTAGCATTCTTTGGTATTGTGCAGGCTCTCCATTGATGTCAAGCCAAGGTTGAGTTTGGTTTAATTCAACAGCAGGAGCGATGTATAGGCGTACGATTGATGCAGGAATAGAAGGGATAGGTCCAGCACCTGGAATGCCGTATAGGTAAGTATAACCATAGAAAAATATTAAACAATCTCTATCGCCAAAGTCTGCAATAGTACCACTTGCAGTTGAATTACAATTCATTCCATGGCCTTCTTCTTCAACCAGCCATCCGGCTGTTTCAAATGGAGTTGTGTTATATCGCATACTCGCTTGGGCAAAATATAGTAATTCATCTAGCGCAAGAATGTCAATATTACCATCTGGTTGTCTTGTTATTTTGTCCGGAACGCCTTCTGCATGAACATTCATTTCACCTCTAAATTCATCTATTGCAGCGAAAACGTCTGGGTCTGCAACATCGCCTTCGATCAACAATACAGCAGGTTCGCCTTCATCCGCGAATCTTAGAGCGATTTCATTGACTCCCAGGGCAAAATCAGAACGCTCGTCAAGGAAATCTTCAACAGCAAAATCACCTTCTAAATTAGCCATTCCAATAGCTGCAGGAATCGTTACCAACAGTGCTAGAAAGGTAATAATAAATGCATTTTTTCTAGTACCACTACCCGCTGAAACTATTTTCAAAACCTTCTCAGTAGACCGGTTCTTGCGAGAGTTCACAGTACTTGTGTTAACTCCTCGCTTCTCCAACCATTCATCTAAGGAAAGTCGAATCAATGGAGCCCAGATTCCAGTCAAAAGGAATGCGGCAAATATTCCCAATGCCGCTTCAATTCCAAATGAACGCAATGCAGCAATATCACTGAAAAGATTAGCCGCAAAAGCAGCCATTGTCGTCAGCGAAGTTAGTAGGATTGCGCGACCAACTCTTGACAAAGTGGTCGTCGCGGCAGATTCAGCAGAATTACCAGCATTTCTCTCCTCCTTGTAACGGTGTAAGGCGTGTAATGAATCATCAATACCTAAGGCGAGAACCAATATCGGCAATAGATTAGAGAATTGAGAGCGAGCGATTATTGTCCAACCAAACATCTGCGTGAATGCAGCAAAGTGTCCAATTAAACCCTGCATCCACAATAGCGCAGCACCTAATGAGAACAAGACGATTATCACATCAGACCATCTTCGTAAACTTATGAATAACAATCCTGTGATAGCCAAACCCATCAAGATAATCAATCCTCCACTGGCTTGTAATTCTCGGTTAACTTCGACATTTACTCCTTGGCCTAATAGTAATGTAATAGTGGTTCTATCATGACTTCTTAATTGCCCTTCTAAATCCATGTAAGACCATTCTGTTGAACAGCCAGCGCCGTCTTCAGCCAGTGCTTTACAAGTCTCAGTATCGTATTGTGGTGGGTGGAGGACGAAATTTCCATCTGCGATTCTATAGCCACCGATTACAATTCCATCATCGCTGAATTTGATATCGGTTTCTTGATGTGAATCTTTCCATTTCAATTCCCAGCCCATATCTTCTAGAACGCCTCTATCAAATTGAACCAATAACCATGTGGCGCTTGCAGACCATCTTCCTTTGCCCATTTGATGTGACTCCCACTCACCGGTTTCAGATAATTGACCGCCGATAGGACCGGTGATATTGGATGTTGCATCAGCAACAAAACCTCTGTCCAGTGATAGCCATCTCAAGAAGTAATTTTGACTTACTTCAGCCATTCTTGCTGCTGCTAAATCTATGTGATCCTGAGTTAAGTTTAGATCATCGAATAAGAGACATTCTAACTCACCGCAATCGCTCCAATTGGTGACTGCAGGAATTGCGGTTCCAAAGGGTGAAAGAGCATCTTGAGTAAGAATTGAAGTACCATTCATAAACCCTCTAAAATGGTCTGGTAATGACATACTACCATTGGTTTGTAGTCCGGTTACGTCACTGATGAATGGCTTTAGTGCAGGTGCTAGAGGATGGTTGTCAACCACCTGCTTTTTTGCATCAATTTCCCTCAATAATTCAAGATTTAGAATACCAGCAGTTGGCTGGTTAATACCTTGCCATTCCTCACCAGCAGGAACCATTTGAGGTACTGGTGGCAGAGCCGAATAATCAGGTGTCCCATCAGGCAGTAAAGGAACAGGTTGCCATTCATCTATTGGGGGAATATACTGAGGTTGTCTTGCAGAAACTAAGAAGCCAAGAATTACTTCAGCATTACTGAATTCGTCATTGATGATTTCCTGTGCGGTTAATTCAGGGGAGTCCATTTCATACGATTCCATGTCTATTGGTTGCAGTGCAGTCATCGCTCCAGGAATCATCAATAGCGTCAGTAGGAATACCGCGACATGAACTTTGCGGCGCCGTGGAATTAACCACTGAGAAACCTCTTCAAAGGTGATGCCCATGACCTATGGGCGCCCTCCTTTGGTTTTGAAACCATGTTTTCAAAGAATTAATCATACCAGTCAATTAAAGTCATATGCTGTATAGCCAATAGCATGGCAATAATGATAATTCTCAATCAACAACCATATGATGGAACTGATGTTACTTGGAATGCGTTGAGGTTAGCGAAACAATTGGTTGATGACGGAGAAGAGGTTAGAATCTTCTTGATGAACGATAGTGTCGATTTAGCACGTGATGGAATAGAGCCTCCACCAGGAGTTGAAGATATGGTTCAAATGACCAAGGATTTAATCGCCAGTGGTGTAGTTGTCAAGGTCTGTGGAACTTGTCAGCAACGCTGTGGTATTGCTGTTGGCCAGCCCTATTATGAAGGGGCTAATTATTCGACGATGGCTGAATGTTCAGCATGGGTTAGAGATAGCGAAAAAGTTCTTACTTTCTAAGCAAAGGACAATTATTACAACGTTTGACTCATATTCTGGGCCAATATCAAGTAGGAGGGGTTTTGAAAACAGTTCATGGAAATGCCACCTAGTGTCGAAATAAAGCCTCCACCAGTTGCTTTTTTTGTTATTGGGATGATTGTGTTCTTGCTGGGCTGTATTTGGCCAGTATTGATGATAGACGACTTCCAAAATGAGTTAGAGGCATCATCTTGGCCAACGATCGATGCTACTGTTGTAGCTCTGGAAGTTTCTATCTATGAATATCAGTGTGGTGACGCTCAAAGTTCTGACACATGCCGAGAATATCTCGTAAACTACCATCTTCGATACACGATTAATGGTACCATCTTTAATGTTGAGGAATCAGAGGAGGTATCTCATTTTGAATCCCGTGTCTGGGAAGTTGATTACCCAGCAAATTCAACTCGTGAGATTGCATATAATCCAGAGAATCCAGAACATTTCGATGCTAACCCCCAACATTATACTCCATTTATTGCGCCTCTTATGGTGCTCATAGCATCTTCACTGCTTTCTATAATGTTAATTATCGGTGGCATAAAAAACCTCTTCAATACTTCAGATTCGCACCAAATTTCAAGCGCTTTGGAAAAGGGAATGCTTCCACAATCAAATGAAAGTATTACATTCACCTATGCCAAAGGTGCCTGGGGGGTTCGTATCTATGATCATCCAACCGTCGAAGCATTAGCGCAAAAACTACTATCATTCAGTTGTACATATGAGCAAATTGATACGTTTTTTACGGCATCTCAAGCAACTGAAGAGAATAGTTCCACATCCGAGGATAGAATTGATTTAGAGTGGTTGAATGAAGTCAATCAAATGGTTGAACTACACAATTCGATCGAAAAATATAATTGGATACAAAAAGCCAACATCGGGCGAATTATTTTGTTTCTAATCTCGGCAATATTTGCACCGATTGCTCTTATTTTCGTATTGCCAGTTTGGCTAACATATAACGCATTACCTTGGTATGGATGGATACCGGTATGGGGAACTTTGACTCCACTTGGTCTTGTCTTTATCACCAGAAAATTGATTAGTGAATTCGGAAAAAGAATCGACCAAGGACTGGCGGTAACATTGATGGAATTCCTCAACAATGAGGAATACTAAACGGGCGATAAAACAATGCAGGGGGCAGGATTCGCGAGTCGAGTTCCCAGTGTTTTGCGAGTGTACTTCGAGAGGGATGGTCCATGATATCTGCTTGACAAGGGGGGGCATCAATTCTACTCTTGAGAGTGGTGAAAACCCCTTCTCTTTTGTTAATCAAAAATAACTACAGATTGATATGGGGGGGGGCTCTCGGAAACTTGAGGCCGAAATATGAAAGGTATGGGTGAAGACAATTCTGACGCAAAATGTCCAGTAATGCACGGTGCAATTAGCGCATCAAGTACAGGAACGAAAAATAATGATTGGTGGCCTAATCAACTAAATTTAGGCATTCTTCACCAACACGATAAGAAATCAAACCCAATGGGTGAGAATTTCATTTACAAAGATGCATTCAACTCTCTCGATTACGCTGCTATGAAGAAAGACCTTCACGCATTGATGACTGACAGCCAAGACTGGTGGCCAGCAGATTACGGGCATTATGGTCCGTTCTTTATCCGAATGACCTGGCACGCAGCTGGAACCTACCGAATCGGTGATGGCCGCGGTGGTGCAAGCACAGGAGCGCAACGATTTGCCCCTCTCAACAGCTGGCCTGACAACGGCAACCTCGACAAGGCTCGACGTTTGCTTTGGCCAATTAAGCAAAAGTATGGAAACAAAATCAGTTGGGCAGACCTTTTGGTTTTGACTGGAATAGTGGCTATTGAATCCATGGGCGGACCTGTCTTTGGATTCGGTGGTGGACGTCCAGATATTTGGCACCCTGAAGAAGACATCTACTGGGGTGCAGAAGATGAATGGCTTGGCGACAACCGCTACGGCGATACTCGTCAAGACCTCGACAATCCTCTGGCTGCAGTTCAAATGGGTCTGATCTATGTCAATCCAGAAGGACCAAATTCAAACCCTGACCCTCTTTTGAGCGCTCAAGATATTCGAGAAACCTTTGCCCGAATGGCAATGGACGATGCTGAAACCGTCGCATTAGTTGCTGGCGGTCACACCTTCGGAAAGTCACACGGTGCAGGAGATGCAGACCTTGTTGGATCAGAACCAGAAGGTGCAGCTATGGAAGAACAAGGATTCGGTTGGATCAGTTCACACGGCTCCGGAAAAGGCCGAGATACCATTACCAGCGGCATTGAAGGCGCTTGGACTGCGAACCCAATTCAATGGGACAACGGTTACTTTGACCTCCTGTTCAAGCATGAAGATTCATGGACACTTATCAAGAGCCCTGCCGGTGCAAACCAGTGGACTCCCGCGAACCCTGACCCTGAAGACCTCGCTCCTGATGCAGAAGATGCTTCGATCAAGGTTCCAACCATGATGACGACTGCTGACATGGCTATGATCCGAGATTCAGAATACCGAAAGATATCCAAGCATTTCCATGAAAACCCTGAAATCTTCGCTGATGTCTTTGCTCGTGCTTGGTTCAAACTTCTTCACCGTGACATGGGTCCAAAGTCTCGTTACCTTGGTCCAGATGTTCCTTCTGAAGAACTCATTTGGCAAGACCCTGTTCCATCCGGAAGTACTTCGTATGATGTCTCCGCACTGAAGCAAGCCATCAAGTCGTCAGGTCTTTCAGTCTCTGAAATGGTCGAAACAGCTTGGGCAAGTGCATCCACATTCCGTGGCTCTGACATGCGTGGCGGTGCAAACGGTGCTCGTATCCGTTTGTCACCTCAAAAAGACTGGGCTGCCAACAAACCTGAACAACTTGCAAAGGTTCTTGCAACGCTCACACCTCTTGCAGAGGCTCATGGAGCAAGTATTGCAGATACCATTGTTCTTGCAGGAAACACCGGAATCGAAATGGCCTCAGGTGCTGAAGTTCCATTCATGCCTGGTCGTGGAGATGCAAGCGAGGCACAAACCGATGCAGCATCCTTTGCTGTACTCGAACCCGTCTCGGATGGTTTCCGTAACTTCCTCTTGAAGAACTACAGTGTCAGTCCTGAAGAAATGATGCTTGACAAAGCACAATTGCTCGGATTGTCCGCACCAGAAATGACCGTACTTGTTGGCGGTCTTCGCTCAATGGGCGTCAGTTCTGACGACCGTGGCCTGTTTGGTGACAACACGAACCTTTCCAACGAGTTCTTCACAACCCTCCTCGACATGAATGTCCAATGGAAGGCAACTGGAAGCAATTCCTATGAAGCCCACGACCGTTCAACTGGCGATATCGTTCGTCGAGCGACCCGCTATGACCTCGTGTTTGGAAGCAATTCCCAACTCCGAGCCGTTGCCGAAGTCTATGCGCAAGATGATAACAAGGACAAGTTTGTTGAGGATTTCATTACAGCATGGAACAAGGTCATGAATGCTGACCGCTTTGACGTCGCTTAAAGTCGAGTTACTGCTTGTTTGATAGAAACGGATATACACCGAGCCTCCTTGGCATGGACATGATTCAATATTCATGTGCATCGTGTGGAATGGGCGTCGTCGGAATGAAATGTGCTAAGTGTAACTGTGACCTTGTTCACGACACGATCACGACTGCAGATGGGCGCAATGTAGCAGTTGCTCGTTGCCCTGAAGGCTGTGGCAAAATCAAGTCGCCAATGTGCTGCGGCGATGATATGGCATGTGCAATTTGAAGTTCTTGACTTCAAACTCACACCGCTTTTTTTGTGACAAGTGGCTCAGATGACTGAAATCTAAAGCCTTGACCACACGACTTGGGAAGAGTTTCTCAATCGACCAGTTGCTGTTTTGATTCTTGGAAAGAACAAATGTCAAGCGTGCATGGATTGGACTGAACAATTGAACACTTGGATTACAAGTGATGCAGTACCGACCAATGTTCGATTTGACAAGATATTACTGGATGCACCTGCCCAAACTCAAACCAAGGATAAATATCATACTCAGAATATGTGGTTACACCTTCAACCTTATGAAGTCTAGAGGAGAAGGTTTCAAAAGTTGTAGAATCATATTCATAAATTTCTTGAATCCAACCGTAAACTGATTTTTATGGCTATAAAACAATATAATAATAACTAAATACTCATGTTTCAGGGTCGGTAACAACTTTATAGAATAGACTATTAGTGCCAATGTTATGAGGCGAATTGCAATACTCATGATGCTGGAGTTGATTTCTTGACAATTGCTAAAGTCGTCGTTGTACTCATGTCAATCATAATGATTTGGGCAGGCTCCAACACCTTCGGTTCTTCGTTTGAGCAATCAAAAGACGCTCCTGAATCGGCGATACACCCAGATAGCCCTCAAATCAACCTCATCCAGCAAGGGCCAACGGGCTTGGTCGTGGAAGTGTATGGCATCACTAACCCGAATCTACAACTGTTCTGCGATGATGGAGAAGGATCACAGAAGTTTGCAGTGTCAAAGAACGCCGCGATTTCCCCTCATGATTTTATTGAGAAAATCGTTGAAAAGTACGGCGACATCAATTATCCCACTGTGACCGAATCAAAGGTTTCAGTGGAATTCGACCTCACGTCGTTTACTTCGAATCATGAATATGATTGTGCCTTGTACAGTGGCCCAGGAGAGTCGTTTGTCATGCATGACCAGGAGAGCATCATCTTTGAAGCAGGAGGCGAACCAGTCCATTCATACACGAACCTAAGTCTGACCAATGATTGGGACGGCCTCTGGTTAACCTGGGATGATGAAGGAGACATTCTCTGGGATAAAGTTCTACTCAAAGATCTGAACCATTCCAACTACTTGTCATACACCATCTGGGAGTTTGACGGCGAGGAGAACACCGCCTGGATCGGCGGCTACATTCCTTCGCTTCAGAAGTCATATCTGATCGGGCTGGAAGGGCCTGATGTGAATGGAATGGAAAATGAAGTTGTTTGGTACAAGTTCGATTTTGAAGAGCGCTGTACCGATGAAGAGCAATGCCCAAACCAAATTCAGTTAAACCAAATTAAGTAAGGTAGATGCACCGCGTCCAGACAGAGACCACTTTCGGTTAATGCCATGGTATTTGCGGCTAGTATTCCGGTACGAGCA
>DAJY01000047.1:22783-23496 GCA_002499015.1 Euryarchaeota archaeon UBA242 | reverse complement strand
CTCAATGGAGAACCTACTCTATACACACGCCTTAGTGAATATATGGAATTATGTCACGAGCACGGAATGACAACGATGTTGGTGACCAACGGAACCCTGCCTAAAGTGATCGAAAATCTCGACGTTTTACCGACTCAACTATATGTTTCAGTCGATGCTCCAAACAAGGAGATTTTTGATGCTGTATGTAAGCCTAAATGGAATACAAATGCATGGGATAAATTTGAAGAAACCATCGACCTTTTGCCTTCATTAGATACTAGAATCGTTTGCCGTCATACATTGATGAAAGGCATCAATATGTCTGATAAGAATATCGAAGAATTTGCAAAACTTGATTTGCGGGCTGACCCTGATTTCATTGAAAATAAAGGCTATGTCTATGTGGGGCATAGTAGAGAAAACTTAGCCGCTGAAAATATGCCAAGTCATGAAGACATCATGGATTTCAGCAATAAAATCGCACCATTGACGGCAAGAAAAGTTCTTTCAGATTCAAAACCGAGTCGAGTGGCTTTGGTTGGAACTGAAATGTCACCAATGCAAATTCCTATCGCTACCAAATTCTTCCCTGATGATTTAGGAATTGCACCTTCTGTCAAGCACTTGACGGTTATCAACTGATTATTCAGCAGGGAATTCAATTGGGGAATCACCCTCAAACCATTGCTTGTTTTTGTTCATACAAACTTTGAATTCAGCGCTAGCAAGGT
>DAJY01000047.1:19100-22570 GCA_002499015.1 Euryarchaeota archaeon UBA242 | reverse complement strand
CTGGAGATTTGTATCTAAATCATCAAGATAATTTACTGCTGCATTTCTTTGCTCTATCACATCAATATCCTCATAACGATCAGGATATTTGTAACGGTCCAAGTGCAATTTAAATTCAAAATCATTTCTTTCAATCCAACTCGATTCCTCTTCACTTGGTTGCCAATCGCGAACATGTTGCATAATCTCAAGGCTTTCCTCGATGACTGTTCCATTAGGTAATAACAAGATAGGCACTGTACCTTTGGAGGAAATCTGCATCATATGCGATGGCCTATCACGGAGAATTACTTCTCTATGCTCAACTTTGAAGCCTTGTCTAACGATTGCCATACGGGCTCGCATAGCATAAGGACAACGCCTAAAAGAATACAAAATCGGCAACTGTTCTGTTGCCACTAAACTCACTCCAATAGATTTCACTCAGGTGGAATAGGTGGTGCATAACCACCCTTGACCGCTTCTTTAACGATATTGACATCAGAATCAACCATCATAGCGACCAATTCCTCAAAGGAGGTCTTAGGGACCCAGTCCAATTCTTTGCGTGATAGAGCAGGGTCGCCAATCAATAAATCGACCTCAGCAGGGCGGAAGAACTTCGGATTAGTTCTAACACGAACTACATTGTTTTGGTCCGTAGCGATGACATCAACGCCTTCTCCTGACCAAGTCAAAATCATCCCAACATGAGAGAATGCAAGGTTGATCATATCCTTGACACTGTGAGTTCTTCCGGTTGCAACTACGTAATCAAAAGGCACATCTTGTTGTAACATTCTCCATTGCATCTCGACATAATCTCCAGCAAATCCCCAATCGCGCTTTGCTTCGACATTACCAATCCATAGATTTTCATCAAGCCCATGTGCGATACGTGCTGCGGTCATCGTCACCTTACGGGTCACGAATTCTAGTCCACGGCGTGGGCTTTCGTGATTGAAGAGAATTCCAGTACAAGCGAACATATCGTATGATTCACGGTAGTTACGAGTGATTTCAAAGGCAAATACCTTAGCACAGCCATATGGTGAACGTGGGTGGAATGGGGTTTCTTCAGTTTGAGGAACTTCATGTACCTTACCGAATTGTTCGCTTGAACCAGCTTGATAATATCGGCAATTTGGTGCGTTCTTGCGAATCGCTTCCAAGCAACGTAGAGCACCAAGGCCAGTGATATCGGCGGTCATCATCGGTGAGCGCCAAGATTCAGGAACGAATGACATAGCACCAAGATTGTAAAACTCATCTGGTTGACAAGCGGTTACAGCATTGTCAATTGAACTTTGATCTGCTAAATCGCCATTGATTAAGTGAAACTTTTCATTACTCATCAAGTGGTTGATGAGATTACGTCCTACAGTCGGCTGGGAAACCCTGCGTACGAATCCATAGACATTGTATCCTTTTTCCAATAGCAATTCTGCTAGGTAAGAACCATCTTGCCCGGTTACACCAGTAATCATCGCTGTCTTGCCGGTCATGTTTTGCCCTGTGGCTTATCTCTTTTCAATTCGCCGCGTAAAAGTTACCATAGATATGGCATAAGTTTACCCTTTTATGGGTTCAAATTAAGGTTGTAAGTCATGACAGCACAGTATGGCTGAGGAGACTGATGTTGCTGATTCTCCTTTGCGCGTTTTGATTGTTAGAGGTTCTTTCAATACTCTAGGTGGGGCTGAACGAGAATTATTGCAATTACTTCGTCATGCCTCCAATAGATGGCAAGTCAGTCTCGCAACCCTTCAATTTCCGCAACAAGCAAAGGAATTGTTAGGTGATTGTGATATTGAGATAATACAGCCTGAGAAGCCTTTCTCCTGGCCTCAGGGTGCAATCAGCGAAATTACTGCGGGGCAAAGTTCTGCAGCCACTAGGCAATGGAAAAATATGAAAATAGATTGGTCCCAATATGATGCTATACACTTTTCAGTTTGCCGCGGAACATTAGAAATTCTAAATTCTGTTTCGGATAAAACCCTCACTGGTAAAGGGTTGCACTATCATTGTCTCGAACCACCGCGCTGGTTGTATGAAGATGTCCTTCATCGACACTTGGATGGTAAACTGAAAAGACCGTTGTGGCTAACCAATATGATTTTTGCAAATCAGCGTAGAGTTGACCAAAAACTAGTTCGCCGCTTAACTGCGATGAAGGGTTCGGCTATTTCTGGAAATTCAATGTGGATTCAAAAGCAATTGAGGGGGATTTACGATTTGGCTTGTGATGAAAACAAGAGTAATGGCTCTGCTCCGCGCCGCAATAGCAAGGGGCAATTGCTTGAAGCCACACATCTAATGCATGTTTTGGATTGGGATTTATGGCCACAACTTGCAGACTCTGAAGAGAATGATGCTGCTGATGAAATTCAACAAGCGCTTATTAGAGCCGAAAAGAATCTATCTAAAGCGAAGAAATTACCTGACCAATATGTTGTAACTATTGGTAAATTATCCTTTGTAAAGGGTGCATGGGAAACTGTTCAATCTTTGCAAGGAACTGGACTTTCATTGCTTCAAATTGGTGGTGGCGAAAAGGGAGATAAAGAAAAAATACTAGCTCATGGAAGTTCCTTAGGCGTTGATGTTTATTGTATGCCACGACTAAGTCAATCAGCACTTAGAGCCGTGATTAGAGGCTCTGTGGCCATGGTTAGTCACGCACATGGCGAACCGTTCGGATTGACTCCATTAGAGGCGATGGCAATTGGTATTCCTGCATTGATGGTCGACGAAGGTGGTTTCCATTACACCATGAACAATGCTGATAGTGGAATGCTAATTCCACGAGAAGATTACCAATTGTGGGATGAGGCTTATCGCTTATCCCAAGATGAAGATACTCGCAAATTATGGGCTAAAAATGGACGTAAATATGTTGAAGAACATTTCACAATCGATGTTCAAATGAGTGCGCTTGAAAACTTGCTCCTAGAATGTATCAACAGCGCTCAGTAACTGAGACATTGCTAACTTGTCTCAATTCTTTATATGTCCTCACACAATTATGATTGTATGAAGGAAATTGCGGCTAGCAAAACGCTACTTATTGTCGGTGCTGGAGGAATAGGTTCTACACTTGTTGATGTCTTGACCCCTGCACTGAGAAGAATAGGAATTAATTGTCAAATAATAATCATGGATGGGGACTTGGTTGAAGCAACCAATTTAGGACATCAAAGATTTACCAGCAACGACATTGGTGTAGCAAAGGTTGATGCTTTAGCTCAACGCCATGTTGCTAACGGTGAATCAAGTGTAACCGTTAGAGCGATTGCAGAGGACTTGCGTAACTTAGAACAACTCAATGATGCAGATTTAGTCATAGTTTGTGTCGATAGACCTGAACCGAGACGTCTAATTCATCAGTTACAAGTTCCTTGGGCTGATTTGCGCTGTGGTGGAGATGGTCACCTAGTAATGACAAGCGACAGCCAAAATGCATTGGTTGAAGCTATGACTCCAGATCA
>DAJY01000047.1:0-18860 GCA_002499015.1 Euryarchaeota archaeon UBA242 | reverse complement strand
CGTGGTAAACCTACACCAGTACAGAGTATGGCAAGCATAACCTATGGTCAAATGCACTTTCCGGAGGTGAATCAATGATTTATATTCCGGGAATTGAACAATTGTGTGAAGATAGGGAAACATGGCAACATATCTGTGATCTTGCTGAAAATAAGCAAGTCGATTCACCCCTTCTGCTCGATTTCCAAAGCAATAGTGCTTCGGCTGGAAGATGGGATGCTGTTTACGCAATATCATTGTTAGCAGGTCTTGAGACATCGGTTCTTATCGATGCAGATGATAAGATATTCATCGACTGGGGTACTTCTGGTAGAGTGCCATTAAAACCTCCAATCGGTTCAAGAATGCCCTTCAAAACATGGGTTCATACCCACCCAGGATTTGCTGCATACTGGAGTGCTACTGATACCAATAGTTTAGCGATTGGAAGTGGAATCCTTCGTCAAGCAATCGTACTTGGCGCACCAGGTCCAAAGGTCGCAATCAACCTCGCTTTCAATAAAGATTATGACGCCTCTAGTACAATAAATGCAAGTGGGCCTTTGTCAAGTTGGAGTGATGAACCAGTCACTCCATGGGATGAATGGTATCAACAAATAATAGAGCACAGTGAAGTGATTGCATGAGTGTTAGAAACCCTAAAGATGAGGACGAAGAGCAAAAAGCACGTTTAGCAATTGCATTAGGCAGAGGCAAGACTATTGAAGAATTCATTCGCTTCATTAGCGATGAAGAAGTTGACGAGCAACTGATCGATGCGATCAAAAACAGACTCAGATTTGCCAGTGAAAGTGGTGAAGAAATTGATGTTCATGCTCTTATCACTGGAATGCTTGCGGTTCAAGGTAAGTGGGTTTGAGTTTGCTTAATCAATGGATTATTGGTTTGAATAAGTAGGTCTTCTTCCTTCTATTAGAGCGCTCAAACCTTCTAATGAATCCGCAGTTGAGAATATATCGTTAAGCCCTGCCAATTCTAGAGCAAGTCCTGCTGAAAGATCTGTTGAAGAAGTCGCATCTATCAATTCACTGGCTTTTGCTAAAGCGATTGGAGCAGTGAATTTCAAACTCTTCATTTGACGAGCAACTAACTTGTCTTCTCCATCAAAGCCTTGTGGGCAGACTCCTTTCATCAGGTCTGACATATTGGCATCTGCAAAGAAATTATTAGCAAAATGAACAACAGGTGATTGAAGATTTGCTGCTTGACCAGGATACTTATTGGCTGGTTTTCCTTGATTCGAAATTTGTAATACTGTATCGTTCACTGCTGCAACATCAACCAAATGGGTGATCATTCCCAAATCACTGGCTGTTTTTGCATCCATGAAATTTCCTGCCAAAACAGCCCATCGAGCAATAGGAATACCACAAATTCTTGCTGGCCTTTGTGAACCACCTAGGCCAGGATAGATTCCGATTGAAGTCTCAGGGAATCTGAACTGTGTTCTGCGAGTACCAATCCGATAATCACAAGCGAGTGCAAGTTCTAAGCCACCACCAAGAGCTAACCCTGTAGTCAATGCAATCGTCGTCTTTGAAGAAGATTCTAATTTGTCTAGAACTTGATGTCCGAATGCTGTGAAGTCGTAAATATCACTGATTGAGTCTGCACGGATTTTGTCAACGAAGAACTTGACATCTGCTCCTGCAACAAAGGCCTTACCGGCCCCATCTAGAACTATGGTTGACACAGAAGCATCTGAATTTACATCATCCAATGCACTACCCAATTGAGCCATTACCGTCTCATTCAGAGCATTCATTGCTTCTGGACGATTAATCGTAATCGTAGCAATACCATTGTCGATTGAAGTATCTACAACCTTGAAATGCCAATCTGTATTTCCTTGGTTGCTAAGGTTTTCTGGTACTTCCCAACCACCGTTAGCTAATTGTGCATATTGGTTGGCCATTCTGTGAGCATTTTCTAAGCCAACCTTATTCATCAATTCAAATGGTCCACGGGCCCAACGAAGCCCTACTTTTGCGCCGCGGTCAACGTCTTCCATGGAACAGATTTCCTCGTCAACTATTTGCGCAGCCACTCCGAAAACAACTCCGAGCAATCGCTCTGAAACTATTTTGTATTGAGACTTATCGTATTGTTCATCTTGTGAAAGTTCCCACATCCTATTTTCTGCTACCAACTCTCTTAGATTTTGAGCACCATGGTAACGAGGAGTTTTCAATTGTTTAGACAAATAATCTGTTGAATGTAATGCGATCGGTGGACCTGTTAAATTCATTAATCCAAATGGACCCAATCCAATCGAGAATGCTTTACGGGAAATCGCATCGATTTGGGCTGAAGATGCAATTCCTTCCTCTAATAGTAAACAAGCCTCATTTAGCCATGGTACAAAGAAACGGTTGACTACGAAGCCGGGACGGTCTGCACAGACAATGACAACTTTACCTAACATCTTACAATATTGAACAACTTTTTCAATGGTTTGAGTAGATGATGATTTTGCAGGAATTACTTCTATTAGACGATTTTTTGCAGGGTGGAAAAAGAAGTGAAGCCCTACGAATCTATCCGCTCTTCCAGATGATTTTGCCAATTCATTTACCGATAATGAAGATGTATTGGATGCAAATATTGTATTGTCGCCACAGGCGGAATTCAATGTTTCAAAAACCGCAGTTTTAACATCAAAATCTTCGAACACTGCTTCTATTACCAAATCGGTATCCGTTGCAGTATTTTCAACACCGACAACACCGGTGATTCTACTTTTTATCGCTTCAACCTGTGCTTCTCTAAAGATTCGGCGTTCTACGGCTTCATCGAGAAAAGTTGCGATAATGTCTTGTCCTCTGTCAACCCATTGTTGCTCTCTGTCTACCATTTGAACATCGAATTCTTCTTGCGCTGTTTTTTGCGCAATCCCAGACCCCATATTTCCTGCACCAACTATTGCCACACTCTGAATAGGTTGCATAGTACCGCCCACTAGCCACCTGTTCAAGAACAAACCGCTATAATTATTCAAACTGATAATTCTAATTCCATCATCAAATAGGCTTCAGCCATCCTTTCATTGAAGGCACTCATGCTGAAATTACGTGAATATTGAATCAATTCTTGGTCTGCATCAATCGGCCCTTCTCTTTGTTTCCATTGTGAATGAATTTCAACAATAGCCTTTCTCCATGCATCGATATCATCTGCCTCAATACAAGAATTATCGGGCATCAGTTCATTATGGCTAGCAAGATTTGAACAAAGAACTTTTGTTCCACAGGCCATTGATTCTAGAGGTGGATAGCCAAACCCTTCACTGCCTGAAGGAAATAATAGTGCATCTGATTTGATGCGCATCCACATCAGTTCTTGATGACTGAGATTAGTTCCAACACCATACCAATTTTGAACATTGTTTTGTTTTGCGAGTTGGTGTGAAGATGGGCCCCCATATGGGCATTCAGCATTACCGACATGGTGGATATGAACTTCATTTTTTATTAAATCGTCCAACCCGCCCAATACCTCGCAAATGAATTTTAATCTTTTCCTCGGGTCATGACTACCAACGATTAGGAGATTACAACCTTCGGGCAAATTTTGCGCTGGACCTATGACCTGTGAATCTGTTTGAGCGAAATTTGCAAAGGCATCGATATCAAGTCCAAGCGGAATGCAGATACTTTTGACATTTGGAAAATAATTTTTGCAATCAGATAAAGTAGCCCTCGAGTCACAAACTAAGAGGTCTGCTCTCATCAATCCACTTTTTAGTTTTTTCAAATCTCTTGAACGGTAAATTGGTGGTTTTGCTTCACCCACCTGTATTATCTCTTGGCCGATTTTAACTTGTTTCGGAAATAAATGAAACAGATCATGGACTGTTACCACTACTGGGACTTTACTGTTTTTTGGAACTAAATGGGCCTGTTCTTGATCAGTTATATGTAAAATATCACAATTTCCAGAAGTTGCGGAGGAATTTACGAATCTTTTTACAACCCTTGGGTGTGACCACCAGCGCATCAATAAACGCTTGACTGGATTTGTTTTTACTGCTAAGTCATACTCACATGTAGCGCCCAATTGGTAACCTTTGATATTACCATTTTTGAGGGCCACTAGCAAATTGTGATGTGCTCCACCTAAGCCAGTGTTACGGCCAAGTACACCTCCACGAGCGAGTATAACCGACTTGACCATAACAACCCGTACCACCATCCCCTCTTTGAAGGATAAGTCCTATTTGTTCGCTTTTGTTTAATTTGTAATTCAAATCATCAATCACGCCAACGACAATCGGTAACCACCCTTATACTCGGTGTAGAAAAGAAATTAAGTAGTCATGACTAACCGGATGTTTGGGGACAACTATGCCAGAACCTGCACTCACTATACCAAAAGACTCCTTTGAGGCTATTCAAAATCATATTGATAAAACAATAAAAAGTGGTAGTAACATTAGAGATATTCTTGCAAATCATTCCAATAAAGGACCTTGGGATACAACTTGGGAAGTCCAAGCAGCAGTGGAGGCATTACACGTATTTGGTTCTCGTTGGACAATCGAAATACTTTCAACTCTATACATTGCAGGGCCCCGTAGATTCAATGAAATGAAAGGGATGCTGTCCAGTATATCTTCTAGAACATTAAGTGATAAATTACGTTTCCTCGTCGAAGAAGGTTTGGTTATTCGCGAAGTTGATGAAGGCCCACCAATCCGCGTCTCATACATTTTATCAGAACATGGACGAACCTGTGGAAGATTGCTTTCACCATTAGTAGCTCACTTGAAAATTAAAAAGAATTCTGTTCTTAGTGAAAACTAATTGTTGTTTGAACAACGCTCCAATGGATTAAGAAGGGAAGAGTCCAACCCGGATGTATGCCTCTCCTATCACAGTGGGTTCGTCAGCGTCCTTGGTTGGCTGCTGGGCTACTCGGTGCAACAGGGGGTTTTGCTGGTATAGCAGGTGGCATGGTCGCTGCTGCAAGCGCTATTGGGGCTATTACTATCGGTGGAGTTTCAAGTAAATCAAAACACCAACACGATCATCCACAACGTCAAAGAATTATCACTGCATTAGAAACAAACCCTGGTTTATGTTATCGTGAATTACAAACTGTATTGAATGCTGCAAATGGAACTCTGCGCCATCATCTTGATGTATTACAAGCGCGTAAAAGTGTGGTTGTTATGCCGGTAAATGGCAGGACTTGTTATTTTGCAGGTGCGCCGAGTCAGGTCGAAGAATTGAGAAGCATGAATATAGGTGATCAAGCTGCAGCAAATGCACTACCAATCGGTTTGTCATTAGTACAAAGATTGATTCTTGAAAATGTTGACAAGGAAGGAGTTCCGCGCTCTCAAGCTGAATTAGCGCGTCGTATCGGCCGTTCAAGAGCAACTATTCATTCTGCTGTCAAGGTACTAAGAAGAAGAGGAATTTTGCGCGAAGATAGAGTTGAATTAATGCCTCACATCAATATGGATATGACTTGGCATGGCACAGTGGCTGTTGATTATGATTGGGACGACCAACGCCGCGATTAACTTTATTCAATAAACGCTTTTTGACAAGCAATTGATACAAAGTCTTCAAAGACTCTTGGCCACCACTTCCCTTTGGTAGAGATTAATGTTCAGTGTACGATTGCAAGAAGTCGCGCTACCAACAAGTGATAGAGACATCGATAGTTTGGTCACTTGGTTTACAGATACGCTTTGCTTAGTACGAAAAAAAGGCGATGCAATGGCTGATTATGGCATGGCGAATCCAGTTCATAGATTACTTCGCGACCATATTCTCGCATCCCCTGAAATAGGCTGGGATGCTCAGATGCTAGCCGATGAACTCGCACTAACCCCTGCATCCTTGAACCACCATTTGACTCGCCTAGTGGAGGCGGGAATAATTGGCTACACCAATGAGGGAAAGGGATGGAGGAGATATTACCTGCGTGGTGGAAGCATTTCAAACGCTGTTGAATTATTCTCAGTTCAATGCAAAATAATTATTGACCAAAGAATGTCTCTTCTTCAAACAAATTGGACCCGTACTGATTGCCGCTTAGCACTTGAATTACCTGAAGAAGATACTCCGCTGTTATGCCTTGGAATTGTTGACCATAGGCCACTTACTCCACAAACCAGTGAAAGTCTACTCTCGCAGTGGCTTGGAGATTTTGGACTTCTTGGAGAAAGACCTGGAAAAGAATCCGATGCTGATTCCTTATCGTGTAAATTATTTGAAATTCTAATCAGTCGAAATGCACCGTTATCTCTTGATGAAGCAGCGCAATTGCTCGATGGGCCAAAGCCTCGTATCGGACGCATTCTAGAGCGCTTTAGAGCATCAGGGATGGTAGAGCGGGTCGCAAGGACAGATCGACTTTCAATCTCATTGTGGTCAGCGATGGTAGCTCAATATCAGCGCCGCGGTGAAGATTGGATGCTAAAGAAGGGCGGATTTAATCGGATATTGAATGAAACTCAACAATCAAAATTGATTCAAAAACTAAAGAAGGGAAAATTGAAGGTTGAAGATGTGGAATCTTTATTGAATGATGTAAATTCCAAACAACAGATGTTACTGCTTAACCTGTTAGGTGGGCGTTTGCCTTTAGGTCACCGTCTTAGTGGGGAGACTGCCGAAGATGTAACCCGCCGTGTAAACGAACGATTAGACAAGGTATTACGACGCATGCGTCGTGTTGCAGAACTTCTAGAATCTGCTCAAAAGTGATAGTAAATACTGAGGGATGAACATGAGCCAATATATTTCAGCCAAGCCTGGTGAATGGGATGGGGAGGCTCGCCCTCTATTTCTTGCACCAATGGCTGGAGTCACCGATTTGCCATTTCGCCTATTGGCCAAACAATGTGGTGCTGATTTTACTATAACTGAATTCACAAATTCAACTGCTTTGTCCCGTGAAGCGGCAAGTTCTTGGAGTAGAATGGAAACCTGTGAGGAAGAATCCCCATTTATTCCCCAAATATTTGGAGGGGTTGCTGAAGATATGGCTCGCGCTGCGGAAATGCTTAGCGATAATGCTGATATTATTGATTTGAATTTTGGTTGCCCTGCACCAAAGGTAACCAAGATTTGTGCTGGGGCTGCTTTGATGGCCGATCCTGAAAGTTTGGTTGATATGTGTTCTCAAATTGTTGATAGAATTGATATCCCCGTCACTGCAAAAATGAGACTGGGGACTGGGCAAGGAGAAAATAATGCCCTTGAAATTTGCAAAGAATTAGAGAATGTAGGGGTTCAACGATTGTGTATTCATGGTAGAACACTCAAGCAAAGGTATTCTGGTGAAGCGGATTGGGATTATATTGCAAATGCTGTTCAAGCGGTTGAAGTCCCTGTGATTGCAAATGGCGATATTGTCGACGGAGCTTCTGCTTCTGCCTGCTTATTGCAAACACAGGCCGCCGGATTGATGGTGGGAAGAGGGGCTATTGGCCGGCCATCTATTTTTGCTGAAATGAAAGTAGAGTTGGGATGGATGGATGCAGACCAATTACCTTGGATAGAACACTTTGAAGGCAATTGGAACTCTCTATCACCAGTAGGTCAGCAATTTGAGACCAGAAGATGGTGTTGGGATAGGTACATCGAATTAGCAGCAGAAACTACTGGTTTGAATTTAAAAAATCTACGTGGACATGCAGTCTCCTTTACCAGAGGGTTACCTAGCGCCAAAAAAATAAGGTCGATTATGCATGGAAAGGTAAGTGGGGCAGAATTCGCCCAAGCAACATCAGATTTTCTCTCATCCTACAAAGAATTAGAACTTTAATGTAATCAAATCATTCAATTGATGATGATTCCAAGTTCGTTGACTCTTATCGAGTCATTCAAAAATACTCAGAAAGTTGATTGCCACTCTTCAAGTTCTTGTTCCTTTGCCCAATCTTCATCTGTGGTTTTTCCACGAAGTTTGAGAACTTCACGGGCCAGTAGCCAGTAAATTTGAGCAAGAGAACGACGACCTTTGTTATTTGCAGGAAGTGCGATGTCAACATTACGAAGATTATTATTTGCGTCTACGATTCCTACGATTGGAAGACCGGAGTTAACCGCTTCGATCAATGCTTGTTGGTCAGCAGCAGGGTCTGTTACGAAAAGTACATCTGGTTCGACGTATGAACGAAGAACTGGATTGGTAAGTGAGCCAGGAATAAAGCGACCGACTGCGGAATTTGCACCGATTGCTTCTGAGAAAAGACGGGCTGGCCTTTGTCCGTATTGACGGGCTGAAACAACCATTATACGAGGGGATTCAAAATTATTAAGGAAAGCAGCGATTGCACGGATACGAGAATCGGTGATATTGACGTTCAGAAGGTATAATCCATCCTCGCGAACGCGTTCAATAAACCGCTTCATATCTGCACTTTTCTGTTGAGTACCGATATTGACGGCATTGGCCTCATAGTCTTCAAACGGGATCAGTAATGTTGCTTCTTCATCGGACATAGATAAACCTCAGCAAGCCGCCCACATAACCCCCATATTAAACCGCTTCGCACTGACTAGGAATTACAGAATTACTGTATTTGGTGAAATAATCATAATCGTGACGGCGGAGAATAAAAGAAAGAGCCCGCCCCCACAGTGCCTACGGGGAGAAATAAGATGGCTCAAGATTCTCCAACACCAGACCAATTTAGTGGCGCTGAACTCCATGAGGACGGTGTTTGGCGATTACAAAATGGTAAACCATTAAGAGTTAGTGCCAGCGATTTGGAACGCCACGAATATTGTCCTCTCTCTTGGTCGCTAGCGCGAGAAGGGAAACGCGGCCAAGGTGAAGCAATTACAGCTGGAGTCGAAAAACACGCCACAATTCACGGCCAAGTGAAAGACTATCAAGAGAAACACGCAAAATTGCGAATGGCTATGGTCATCTGGTCATGGTGGTTTGCTGTCATCTTAGTTTTCACCATAGATGCTATTGCTTTTTCATTGATAGACGATGTTGTTCACACTCCTTTATGGATTGCTAGATACATGGCACTCTGGGCATTATCTCTTCTAATAACTGGAATTGTGGCAGTTTATCTGCCGTGGAGAAAATGGATTGGATGGACGAATACTATTGCAAAATCAAAAGGTGATTTTCATGCAGATGACACATATCATATTGAATCTATATTACAGCCTCAAGGTTTTATCGGTGGATGGTTTGAAGCGGGCCGAGTAGAGGCCGCATTATTTATGTCTGCAATAGCATTGGCTCTGCATTCAATCGCCCTCGTAGGTGCAGAGAATAAAAGTCAAGCAGGTTTCTTGTTGGCAGTATTGGCAATGGCTTGGACACTGATCGCTTCTTGGCAATTGCAAAAAGCCCTGCTCGTAGAAAACGCATTAGAAATCGCAAGGGAAATTGTTGGCTTGCATAAAAATACAGAAATTGCATATTCAGATAATGAGGATACTTCTAGTCTATTGAAAGATCCAATAACCGGCCTTCGAGGAAGACCAGACCAGATAGTGATTGTAGATGGTGAATTTATTCCAGTGGAACAGAAAACTGGAAGAGTACCAAAACACCCTCATCGCTCCCACAAGATACAAGTTTTGGCGTATTTACATTTAGTAGAACTTAGTACTAAAAGATCTACTCCTTATGGAGTTCTTAGATACGGAAATGAGGATTTGCATCAAATTCCATGGGATGATGAGAATAAAGGTATGTTGTTTGATGCTATAGCTGAAGTCCAGAGATTAATGGTCCACAACGATGCCAAAAGAAACCATGAAAGGCCAGGTAAATGTAAAAACTGTTCACGTAATTATGCATGCCCTGATGCATTGGTTTGATTCAATCTGCTGAACAAGATTTTTCCATTGGATATTGGACGCATCTCTGTGTAATGGTCAATTGAATATTGAAATTATCATGGACTAATCCTAGCGTTTCTTCACCAATGCCTCTCGCTTCAACATCTAATACCCAATCGCCTTTGGCAAATACAGGATTAGGTTCAAGTTTTTCTTCAATAGGTGCTGAATCCGAACTAACATCAACAGACCATTGGATTACTCCTTCGGAATCAGTTAATGTTGCTCGGACATATCTCGTATTATTTTCAAATTGTGGAAATATATCAGAGAATGTGAATGATGCCTTAAAATAAATCGAAATTTCAGTAACAGAATCACCCACGATAAATACGGATTTATTTGTATAGGGTTGTATTTCCACGGAAGTATAGGTGTGTGAGACATCGATCTTGTGATAGGTTAAATCATCTTCAGCTGGATCTCTAAAACCCTCAATCGCTTCACGGGCTGGAATCAAGCCCAAGCAACCAACAGTTGATGTCAACAACATTGTCAAAACGACAAGCATTGCCAATACTCTTTGTTGCATCAAATATAGCCAATCCCTCTTTTGTTTTCAATACCTCCCTTGCTTGAGGCACTTTGAAGGCAAGTAGTGGATTGGTTCAAATCGCCTGGATGACGCACATGGTGGCCGAGCGAAAGCGATGACGAACCCTATGAAAGCCGACGGGCACATTCAATTCATCAATTAATACCCAGTTCATTCGAACTTAGCACCACAAGTACCACATTCATTGGCTTCAACTGGAATATCTGCTCCACATGCACCACATTCGGCTACTTGCGTGGTTTCTTCTCTTCGCGTAGCGGCGCGGCGTTTTGGCTTCTCCGCCTTCCTTGCTTTAGCAACTTCTGCATCGGACATAGTCGATGCTGAAAGTGCTGCATCATCCTCTTCAAAGGAGAAATCTGTTGTTGAATCTTTGACTACATTTCCAGCTAAGGCATTATCGGTTGCACTCATTCCAACTTCAAACTTATCCCCTGGTAGAACTCCATCTTCACCTGTAACATTGAATATTCGCTCTCTAATTCCTGCATCACTTGCCGATAAGTCTTCTCCATCATCCAAGTGTGCATGGAGTTTACGACCCTTGAGCATCTCGTCAATTCCGACGCCAACTGCAGCATCTTTAGCGCTCTTGAGTGTAGTTGTAACCTCGCTCTTCAATTGTTCAATCTCTTCTTCTGTGAGGCCTTCAAGCGCTAACTCATCTGCATGTTTTCTATCGTATGCAGCTTCAACTTCTTCCTCAGCACTCTTCAAATTCTTATCCCAATCTTGTTCGAGATCTTCTTCATCATAACCAAATTCTTGAACTGTGGATGCAAAGTCTTCTGCTCCTGTAACAATTTCATCTTCATCATCCTCTTCTTCAATAGGGATCAGTTCTTTCTTCTCTACAACTCTTCTTTGTCGTTGCTCAAAGAATGACGATACATCTTGTTTAGCACCACAATACGGGCAATCTTCATACGTATCTGGAATAGATTCTAAACATTCATGACACTCATGGAATTGCTTTCTGGCTTTCTTAAGATTAAATGAGCAATGTGGGCAGCGGTCTTCGACTCCTTCTAATTCACCATCACATGATGGGCAATAATCGAAAATATCTCTTTCCACTTCTTCTTCTCTTTCCCTTGTAAGAATATATGCCACTACTAGTAATGCGATCAACCCAAGAACACCGCCTCCGAGTAACGTCGCTGTACCCTTAGCGGATGTTTCAGCATCTGTTGCTCCATCATCGGTAGCAGCAGTTGGGAAGGCGCGCGTAAACGTGCTAGTAACTGTGATGTCTGATGGTGAAATTCGGATTGTACTAATTGGTGATGAAGCGACGAAGTTACAGGAAACTGAGGCTCTGTCTCCCCTCTCTTCTATAGTTACAAACATTGTTTCCAACAAAGTTCCAGAACCATCAATACAGTCAAAGGAAACATTGCCAGTTTCAATACTTGTCATATTAATTGACAATGTGTATGAATCTCCACCTTGCAACGGTTGTGAGGCTGTATTTCCAGTTATATCTGTCAATGAAATAGATGTATAGACCCATTGCAACCTCAATGGAGCCTCAACAGAAATACTACCGGTTGCTAGACTATTCAATGGATTACTATCCCAACTGGTTGTATGTGGGACCCATTGTGCTTCAAATTCTGCTGTGTGAGAACCGATTAATGTGGTCAATGTAATATTCCATGGTTGAGTTGCACTCGCACCGACATATATCCAGTCAGATTGGCTTTGGACGCCTTCCCAAGTGTAAACTATTCTCCCTCGCACTTGGATATCTCCTATATTGGAAATACTAACTCTCCAGGTTACATCTTCACCAGAAGCAATCGATGAAGAGGAAGGTATTGCATCTCCATCGACAAAAATATCTGGAATTGGATAAATGGATATCTGGCCTGAGGTTCTATCATTATCAGTTGACTCTTGCGCGAAGTTGCCTGAATTGAATGGGTCTATTTGTACCGTCACAATATGAGGGCCATCGCTCAATGAAGCTAGGTCATTAATCGTCAGTACTTGACTCCATGACTTTTCTGCGTACCCTGCGCCTGAGAGAGTTACAGTAAATGGAGGCATCATTAGCAATCCACCATTATCGGTTGGGATCTCTAGGCGTAGTTGGACTTCAGTAGTTCCAGTTCCATTGGTTCTGCCCAGCGTTCCTTCGATGGTCCATGGCCCTTCTAAAGCGCCTTCGTCAACACTTATCGTTAGGTCTCCAATATGATAGACATCCATTCTGGTCTCAACTAACAAAGATTGTTCAACAATTTTGTTCATCTCAGATGCTTCGTGTACTTCTTCATAATAATCGGGATTGAGATAGATGGTATGAGTTCCACTTTGTGGTGCAATAAATGTGGTGTTAACCCATTGTGATTGACCAGCGATTATTGCTGGAGTTGGCAAAAATTGTTGTTCACCACTGGATGTTGAAAAATGAAGGGTGCTGGCTGACGCATTAACGCTACCAGTATTGGTAATACGCGTTGATGATGTAACCGTATCCCCTGATTTAATATCTGTTGAAGGGAATAATACTGTTTCAGCAATTTGCAGATTTGGCAACCCCGTGACTACGAACTCTAGGTAAAATGATGCCTCAATATCACCGTTATGAGAAAATGTGACCCACACTTTGTGGTTTCCTTCTGTTAGTGAATTCCATGTTGCACTAACATCAACTGTTAATCCGCCGAGGATATTGACGGTATTCGTTACAATCCTCCCACCAGAACTTATTTCTTCCTTGAAAAAGGAGTAATTTACATTGAAAGCATCAGATTGTTGAGAGTTGTAGAGTGTTAGAAAAATTGTGATTGAGTCACCGGCCTCAGGAGATGGCGGCTGGATACTCAAAGCCGATGTTGAGGCTTGAATGCCACCGCTATCTTCTGCCGAAACGGAGAGAGGTATTATTGTCAGAGCCAACAGTACTACGACCAGTATGGACTTCAACTCATTCGCCATGTATCTAAGCGTGATATTGCGTAGCACTTGAACCCATCTCAAATCTATGCCTATAGTTGCCAAATGTTTGAGATTCTTTGGCTCGCCAAAATACATATGGTTGCTATTAAATTATAGTGTTGGTAAAGATTGTAACCTTCACTTAATCGTCAAAAGAAGCATTTCTATGGGTAGCATTGAAGGCTGAGCCCGAACGTCTCTAGAGTATGCAGGGGAGGGCAGTGAGTATCGCATTTGTTTTTCTACTCGCTAGTCTTGTCTCTCCAGTATTAAATTATAATGATGAGATTAACACTTTATCCGATGTGATTATAGTAAATAATTCACCTTCTAATACCAGTATTGTATTCAGCAATGGCCCAAATACTGATGATAACATCACAGGATTACACACCCTCACTTTTACATTGAGTGGAACAGGTAATATTTCTTCAATAATAATTGAGATTTTAGATTCTGGCTCATGGAATCTAGTAACAAACTTGACCAGCACCCCATGGTTGAAACATTTTGATTCAACTGCGTATACGAATGGCAATTACACACTAAGAGCTACTGCATGGGATGATGATGTAGCAAATACAACAACCGCGCTCAGTGGAGAATTCAATATTACCAATCACATTCCCGAAATAACTATTTTCAAAGTTTTGAATCCTGATTATGGAACGGGAGAATCCGTTACTGATAGAGCATGGTTCAATATTGAATCCAATGAAGCGATTTCATTTCGCTGGGGCGCTATTGATGATGATCTGAAACGAGCAACACTAACCAACGCTCCTGGACCTAGTGCTCCGCTTGCAGATGGCCCAGGGACTCTCAACTATGGCTGGGATTGGGCTAGTGGAAATATGTCTGAAGGTTCTTCGAACCCTCGACTAACTGTCTATGATAATTCCGGACTTTCAAACTCCTCTACAATATTCATCGGAATTGATAGGACGGGACCTAGTATCGGTTCTGTATTGATTGGAGATGGTTCTTCATGGCAGCAGAGCACTACCGTCACTCTATCCGGTCTGATATCTGGAAGTGATGACGCTCAAGGCAGTGGTGTAAGCCATGTTGAATGGTCAGATGATATTGGCGGCACTTGGAATTCTGTTTACAATGATTCAACCACTTTGACAATGATTGAAGGAATCCATAATATCGCATTTAGAGCAATTGACAATGTAGGAAATACTGGACCGAGTGATACTATTACAATTAGAGTCGATGCAACGGACCCTGAAGCGGATGGATGGACTGTTGATGAATTAACTACCAGTAAAATCGGTGGTGCCAATGTTTCATTCAGCGCCATTGATGAGCAATCAGGGATTGATACAACTGCCTCATATATTCAATATGGATTTGACTCTAATGGAGTTGGACAAACACCCGACCTTTCTGGACGTTGGATTACTTTGAGTAGCAATGGTCTTGATGGTACTGTTGGATTATCTAATTGGGCGACAAAGTCTCGTCAACATCTAATGCTTCGAGCAGTGGTTTACGATATTGCTGGCAACTCTATTACAACTGCACCAGCATCATATCAAATTCTTCCGGGATTAGACCTATACTGGAATGAAACTGAAACTAATCTAGATAGGTTAGTGGTAAGGCCTGGTGAAAGTTTTGGAAATGTCACAATAACCAGTGTTTTGGAAAGTAATCAGGACTATGGTGGTAGTGTGGTAGTTAGACTTGAATCTGCGCCAGCCGATCGTTCTTCCACTGTACAATGGACGGTGATGGAAGCAAGAACTCTTGGTTCAGGAAGTCTTTCAGATTCAACTGAATCTATGATATGGAATTATACAGTTCCAAAAACAGGTCAATATGATTTACGACTAGTGATAGACTATGCCAATGTAGTTGATGAATATGATGAAGGAAATAATTACAATCACATGGTAGTCACTGGTGCAGCGATAACAAGTGCGGGGGTAGTGCCGTCTTTCGCCCCCTCAATAATCGCACTATTATTCGCTGGAATCGTGATTTCACACCTCCAAAGAAGAACCAACGCTTGAAATGAGGGTGGCGTTAGCCTCGCCTTATGCGTCAATCACTTCCTCGTGTCCCGAAAGGCCGTATTGCGGTTCTTATTGGAGTAAAAGGAGTTACTGCAAGGTCATTGCATAAGGCTTCAGGCTGTAAGGAGTTCAAAATTGATTCCGAGACAGGTGATGTAGATGTTCTTTGGGGCGAACCTGGTTCTTACGATCCGGTTAAGGCAATGAAGTTACCAGAAGTTATCAAAGCAATCGGTAGAGGAATGGCTCCTATGGCAGCGATTAGATTACTCCAAGATGACCACTTCTTTGAATTGGTTGAATTGCGTGAATTCGTTGGTAAAAGAGCAAATCATCAACGCAGAATTCGCGCTAGAATTATCGGAAGCGAGGGTAAAATTAGAAAGTTGATTGAAGGATTAACAAATACTGAAATCACTATTTACAAGTCAACGGTTGTTTTAGTAGGTCATGAAGAAGGATTGGCAGCAGCAAGAGTTGCGATTGAAATGATTGCTGGTGGTGCTGAGCATGGTACAGTTTTAAACTTCCTAGAAAAGGACAGACGTAGGTCAAAATTAGCTAGCCGTAGTTTGGATAGTATCGAACTTAAAGGCGAAGTGTCTAGCGAAACTGTTTTTGAAAACCTAGTTCCTGGTCTTGCAGATTTGAGTAATAAGCGCAATAGAAAAATGCGCGCTTCACAAGTTGACCCTGAAGACTCAGAGGCTGTTGATTTAATGATGGAATTGGGTGATGGTGAAAGCATCACATATTCAGAAGAAGAGTGATTTACTCTTCTTCAAATTCTATTTCTAATTTTTCAATATGGTCGAGATTCATATTCAACACATCATACATAGCACCGGCTAAATCAACCTCAAGTCCTTGCTTCAGACCCCATTCAACCAGTCTAGTGACATCTCTTACGAGGAACTCTTGGGCTTTAGGATGAGTTTCTATTACCGCTTGGCCCACATCTATTACAACTGGTCCTCCATCATGCCACAAGATATTGTATGGTGAAAAATCACCGTGAGCAAGTTTTGCTTTTTGCCATGTAACCGCTAAAAACTCCAGTAGTTCATAATAAACCGGATCTGGGAAATCTACTTTTACTTCTCTTAATTTCAGACTAGGTGATGTTTCGTCGCCCAAATACTCCATCACTAGGACGTTTTTATGGACCCCCAATGGTTTGGGAACTTTCAATCCCCAACGAGAAAGTCTTATCAAATTACTGTGTTCCTTTCTTACCCAGATATCTACTAAATCTCTATGCCGACGGCGTAATCCTCCAAATCTTCTATCGCCTTCGATATACTGTATTAAATTCTTGAAGACGGCGTTCGAGGTGTGAAATATTTTGACTGCAACCACTTTTCCATCAACATTAGTTGCATGAAAAACGTGCGCTTCTTTACCTCTAGCGATTGGGAAATCAAGGGTATCAATTACTCCAGTCTTCATCAATTTATACAATGACATCAATGTTAATCGGTCAAAAACTTGGTCGAAAACACGACGGTCTACCCAATCATAACTGCCCTTGCCGATAACGCCTTGAAGTTTAGATTCAATATCACGAAACATTCTCTTGTGACGGGTTTCTTTCATCCAACTATATCGGCCAGATTTGGGCTCCAAATCATTGAGGAATTTCTTTGATTGGCGATCATCAAATTTTTCTTCCTCTTTCTGCCTATTAGTGGCCTTACTATCCCGATTCTTTTTTCGATTGTGACGATGCTGACGAGTGTTTGACGTCAAATCTTCCCAGTCATCCGAACCCATTGAGCCTCACCTATGATTGCCTAGCATAGCAATACACCATCAAAGCGCCGGTATTCAAGCGAATAATGCGTCGATATCGTCATCGTCGTCATCATCATCGTCAACTGGTTCTTCCTCAATCTCTTGAGTTGGTACTTCTGTGACTTCTTCTTTTTCAGTGGATTCTTCTTCATCACTTGCAAACAAGTCATCTGAATCGTCATCATCATCTTCGAACATGTCTTCCGCTTCATCGACAACGGTTTCTTCTACTGCTGACTCGCTTTTCGCTGCCAGTTCCTCCATTTCGGATGCAGTACCGAATAGATCGTCGAATTCATCATCATCATCTTGGCGAGTATTCATTCCGAACACATCTACAGATTCAGGAAGTACTCCTTTTCGTGAGAGATACATTGATTGAGTCTTGCTATATCTATGCTTAACATCTGCTTTAGCATCTTGGAAATCCCAAGGCCATACGATAATCAAATCTCCTTCGCGAACCCATTGCCGGCGACGCATTTTACCTGGTATCCGAGCCATTCTGGTCTCACCATCTGCGCACAATACTGAAACACGACGGCCTCCGAGAATTTGATCTGCTAAGCCAAACATTTCGTTGACCTTTTTGTTTGGCATCTTGACGCGTATTTTGCCGCCTGTTTCCCCCTCAGGAGATTCAAGACGAGCTAGTTCTTCCACGTCTACTTTCTCTTCACGACGACGTCCCATATGCTTGCACCTAACTGCTCCACCGGCCAACCCTTCTTGAAGGGTTCACATACCAATACAGTGATTATTGAGTAATTATTGACTTGCCCAACTATAGTTTAGGCTTTTTGCTGCCATTTCACACAATTCGATTAATCCATCTGCATTTATTCCGAACAAGACTGAAGCAACTACACAAGCAAATATTGCTGTTCTTACTTGCCAACCGCTCGGCAGTGGCCCTTGTCTATCCCCTTCTGGTTCATGGAAATACATTGTAACGATTACGCGAAGATAATAAAACATTGAAATCGCTGAATTAAGAACCATAATCAATGCTAACCACCAAACCCAGTGTGCATCACCAATACTGAGAATATCTCCGTTAGATATTGCATCTCCCATATTTCCAATTGAAACCTTTACGATTCCCATTATCATCAATAATTTGGACATGAATCCAGACATTGGAGGGACACCTGCAAGGCTTATCATAAAGATAAACATGGATACTGCTAGTAGCGGTTCTCTCTTTGAAAGACCCCTTAAACTAGACATTTTAGAAACTTCTCCTTCGCTTTCTAGTATTGAGAGAACAAGGAAAGCCCCTAACTTGAAACATACTAATACCACCAAATGGAATAATATCGCCGTCATCACCATAATTGCACCATCTCCACCAGCTCCTGCGAGTTTAGGATCCCAATTCCATGCTCCAATCGCAGTTAATCCAGCAAGCATGTATCCTGCATGAGCAACTGATGAATATGCCAACATTCTCTTTGGATTGTCAGAACCTAGTGCGGCTATATTGCCCCAAGTCATTGTGACTACTGAAAGAATACCTAATGCTACTAGCCATATTGCTGAACCATCATTAGATTCTGGACTTGCAACGATTAACAACATTCGAGTCAAACCGATAATACCCATCGCTTTACTTGCAGTTGCCAATATCCCAGCGACTGGTGAACTTGCTCCTGCATAAGCATCTGGTGCAGCAAAGTGGAAAGGTGCGGCGCTAACTTTGAAACC